>JBDTMQ010000047.1:0-12622 GCA_039934155.1 Acidobacteriota bacterium
GGGAGCATGCGCTTTGCCGTGCCTTTGAGCAAAGCCCGCATGTATCACGTATATTTTGCGCGCCCGGCAGTGCCGGTCTCGCAGCGATCGCGGAGTGCGTTCCGATCCCGGCAGAGGATATCACGGGCCTCGCTGACTTTGCCTCAGCCAGCGACATTGGGCTGACCTTGGTCGGGGGCGAGACAGCATTAGCCCTTGGAATTACTGACGAATTCGAGCGTCGGGGCCTGCCGATCGTCGGTCCCACACTTGCGGCGTCACGCCTGGAATCAAGCAAGTCCTTTGCAAAGGATTTTATGAGGCGTCACGATATTCCGACCGCAAATTATGTGGTCGCGAATTCGCCGGCCGAGGCTATAGAGTCGTTGACCACCGGCAAGTTTTCGGGTGAGTCAGGACATGTCGTGATCAAAGCGGACGGACTCGCGGCAGGCAAAGGTGTCGTTATTGCGACGGATCGGAACGAGGCGATCGACGCTGTAAATGGGCTTGCTTCGCTGGTCGGAGCGGCGGCTTCGGAACGGATCGTTATCGAAGAATTTTTGACGGGCGACGAAGTTTCACTGCTAATGTTCACCGACGGAAATAAATATGTTTTAATGCCGCCGACCCGGGATCATAAGCGGATAGGCGACGGCGAAACGGGGCCGAACACGGGCGGAATGGGAACCTTCACCGACCAAAACCTGCTGACCGCCGAACAGTCCAGAGAGATCGTTGAAAGGATCATTTCTCCCACGCTGAAAGGGTGCCGCGATGAGGGTTTTCCTTACAAGGGAATTCTGTTTTTAGGTTTGATGATGACGGCTGATGGCCCAAAAGTGCTCGAATATAATGTGCGGTTCGGCGATCCCGAGACACAATCGATCCTCGTCAGGCTTTCGTCCGACATCGTCGATATCTGCAGATCGATACTCAATGGCACGCTGGATCCTCATGCAGTCAAATGGCGTCCGGGTTCGTCGGCAACGGTCATTCTTGCCGCTGAGGGATATCCGAATTCGCCCGTAAAGGGCGACGTGATCTTGGGTATTGGAAAGATGTCAGAGGTGCCCGATATCACGATCTTTCATTCGGGAACCGCCTGGAATACCGAAGGGAACCTCGTTACGGCCGGCGGACGCGTGCTAGGGGTGACATCTGTCGGAGACGACCTTGAACAGGCCGTTGAAAGCGCATATGAGGCCGCAGGTCAGATCTCGTGGAGAGGAATGCAGTTCAGGCGTGATATTGGCCGGCGTCAATGAGATCCAGCCTTTTCAACCGCCTTGAGCTTTCGGTCGAATTCTTCCGCTTCCTGCTTCAGGCCATATTTTCGACAAAATTCTATTAGCTTCAGGTAACGGTCGGCCGGCTCTATCTTCATTAACCAACAGATCTTTGCCATACACTCAGGACAGGCGTCGATCGGGCGTGAGTCGGTTTCCTGCAAATGATTGGTACCGCTCATCACGCATTCGTATTTAGTGCAGTGCCGCATCGAGAACATATGGCCGGTCTCATGTGCCGCGATCTTAAGGGTTCGGCGAAGAAATGTGTCATAGCCTGTTTTTCCCTCGAGGCGAAAAAGTGACCATACACCGACCCGGTCGTCGAAACTTGCCTGGCCAAAGACGTAGTACATCGACGAGTCAGGGTAAAGGTCCTCGTCGGTAAAGGCGATCAACGCAGCCGCGTCCGCCGGCAGAGCCGGTTTTAGCAGCGTTTCGAGAATAAAACCGGTACGTATCTGACGATGCTTGGGATAGTCGATCATGCGAAGGTCGTGAGAACCGATCGACCCGGGAAGACGCTTTCCCGGCAGTGACTTCACCGGAAGTCCATAAAATGCGGCAAGGTAATCTGTTGCAGCCTTGATCACCACGTTTTGTGATCGGGTAAAGTGACCGAACGGCTGGACATAAATGGTCCGACGATCTGCGGTGGGTGGAGTTGGCGATCCGGCACGATATTCGTCAAAGGTTTGACCTGATTCCCGATATGCAGCCAGCCAGTCACCGGGCTTTGGGTCTCCCATCGGCCGGAAGAACGGTTTGATCGCCGACATTGCTTTCTTCAGGCTTTTGGACGCCGGTGCGCTTCGGGAGGCGGCTGAATTGGATGCAGTGCCCGAAGTGTCATCTGACGTTCCCTGGCTGCAGCTCAACGACAAGCACGCGATCGTTAACGACAGAAATATTAGTGGGCCTATTTTGACGGCAATTGATAATCTTTCGCCCATTGCAGAAACGCGGTCATTTTCGGGGTATTCTGGGTCAGCCATTTCAGCGCACCGGCATTGCCGCTTTTGTATAGAATGATATGAGCGAATGCGGTCGTGTGTCCTTTTAACCTCATTTCGACAATGAACGGAATGTAATTTTGACCGACAAAAGTGTCCTTCAGCTTTTTGTCTTCGGCGATCAGTGCGATCAAGGTATCGATGGCATCAGCGAACTTTTCTTCTTCGGTCTTCGCTTTGGCTTTATCGTCCTTTACGACCATAAGCGTCCCGAGGAACAGTTCGATGCCGCCGAAATTGCCCTCGTCGGCAGGCGCATTCATATCGACGAAGATGTTTATATTGCCGGTCTTTTCGTCCTTTTCGGCGGCCTTTAGTACAGAGCGAATTATTTGTACTGCACGGTCGGTTCGCGGAGTATTATATTCGAGCGAAACCAGCCGGGCAGCGGAAAGGAACGCAGGGACCTTGTAATGGCTGCCCACAAACACCTCGGCAAGCAAATAATGCGGGCTGGCGTATGAGTTATTGTATTCAACCGCTTTCTTAAGTTCGGTACGCGCTTCTTTGTATTGCTTTTGCTTTACGTAGGTGACGCCCAGGTTGTACTCGATGTTCGAGAGATGGACACCGAGTCCCTTTTCCGATTTGAGTATGGCGAGCGCGTCGCGATAGATCTCGATCGCTTCCTTTGCTTTGCCGACATCGTCGAGCGCATTCGCGATCGTCATGTAAAACAGCGGCAATTCGGATGCACGGTATTTCGAACCGCGTACGGCCATAACAACGGCTTTTTCAGTGTTGCCTTTGGTATAAAGGGTCATCGCGAGCTCGTACATCGCGAGGGTGCAGTCCGGATTTGCTGCGAGCACCAGCTCATATTTCTTTATCGCCGAGTCGTAATCCTGTTTGTCGTGAAGCCGTATCCCTTCTTCGATCAAAACTCGCTGAGATTCGGTAGCATCGACGGGTGTAAGAGTGGGCTTCGCGATCTTTTGGGCCGAAACGGCAGCAGCGAGAATAATGACCGACACGATCGTCAATACAACTCGGTTCATTTTTTGGATCTCCTCCTTAAAAGGCTTTTTAGATTTGATGCCGGAGGAAAGGAAAAGTTCCACGACGGCCAAAATATTAATACTTTTCGAGGGAATCGCAGTAATTTCTAAAATTCATCGACATTTCATCGAGCGAATCGCCGCCGAACTTTTCACGAAGCGCATTTGCCAGCACTATCGCGAGCATCGCCTCACCGATAACGCCTGCTGCAGGAACGGCCGTAATGTCCGATCTTTCAAAGGCGGCGAGGTCCTCCTCTTTTGTATCGATATCCACCGAATGGAGAGCTTTGCGAAGAGTCGAGATCGGTTTGAGATAGCCGCGAACGCGAATTTCCTCGCCATTCGTGATGCCGCCCTCTAATCCGCCCGCGCGGTTCGTACGTCGAGTAAACCCGCCATCCTCGAAATAGATCTCATCGTGAACTTCGGATCCAGGCCGGCCCGCGTTGGCAACACCGGAACCGATCTCGACCGCTTTGACGGCCTGGATCGACATTAAAGCCTGCGCGATCCTGCCGTCGAGTTTTTCATTCCACGAAGTGTGAGAGCCGAGCCCGACAACAACATTTCTGGCCACCACTTCGAATATGCCCCCAAGCGTGTCACCGTTCTCTTTTGCTTCGTCGATGAGCGCTTTCATTTGTGTTTCGATCTCGGGGTTGGCACAGTTTAAGACCGAATCCGCAGGGATCGATGTTATTTCTTCCCACGACCGTTCGAGAGGCTCGACAGGCGCGGCCCCTAGTTTTATCACGTGGCTTCGAACGTCGATCGAAAATTCGTTCAAAAGCTGTTTTGCAAGTGCGCCACAGGCGACGCGGGCGGCGGTTTCTCGGGCCGAAGCGCGTTCAAGAATATCCCGCAGATCACGCGCTCCGTATTTTTGGCCGCCGGCCAGATCGGCGTGTCCGGGTCTGGGCCGTTTTACGATACGCGGATTTTTTGGTACCTCGGTCAATTGCGTTTCCGACATGACGGCCTGCCAGTGCACAAAATCGTCATTCTTGATCATCATCGCGATCGGCGATCCCAAGGTTTTCCCATGCCGAACGCCTGACAGGATTTCTATTGTGTCGGTTTCGATCTTCATTCGTCCGCCGCGGCCGTATCCCTGCTGTCGACGCCAAAGTTGATGGTCGATCTCCGCAGTATCGACACTTAAGCCGGCGGGTAGCCCTTCGACAATGCAAACGAGTGCTTTCCCATGAGATTCACCGGCTGTAGTAAATTTGAATTGCATATCTCGTTATTCGACCGTGACCACTTTTGAAGGCCGGCGGAAGACGATCAGTCCAATGCTAACCAAAATGAGCGAACCGCCGGCAAAGGTCTGAGGCGGGAGGGTCTCGCCAAGCACTACTGCGCCGACGATAACGGCGATCAGCGGTGTGACCAGGGATATCATCATGGCCCGGGTCGATTCGATTCTAATCAAAAGCCAATAATAAAGCCAAAACGCCGTGACAGTTCCGGCGATGGTAAGGTAAAGCACACAAACGATCGCGGTCCATGACCACTTGAACGCTGTCGGATCACCTTCTTTAATAAAAGCGTAGATCAGCACGGCGGGAAGCCCGCAAAGCATCTGTCCCCACAACAGGATCGCTGGCGGGATCCCGCCGCCTTTTGCCTTGACCAGGATCGATGCCTGGGCGGCCGCATACGAGCCGACGACGATCGCGACACAACCCCAAAACGCCATAATGTTATTAACAGCCAGCTGTTCGATAAATATTACGGCGACGCCGGCGATACCGACGGCCACCGCAATGATCTTAAGCTTTGTGATCTTTTCGGACGGCAGAAATATCCACGCCAATACAAGGCCGAATACCGTTATCATCGCCTGCAGCACGGCGGCCAATCCTGACGAAATATACAATTCGCTCCAGAAAACAGTGCTGTAATTGACGGAGAACTGAAGAACGCCTGTCAGGGCGATAAGCTTCCATTCGCGGGAGGTTCGCGGCAGATGAGCACGTTTGAGAAAGATCAGCGGAGTAAGGATGACCGCCGACAGGATAAACCGTGACGCCGCAAAGGTCATTGGCGGCAGGTCTTCAAGCCCGATCTTGATAAATATCCAGGTGGTGCCCCAAATAAGACAAAGGATCAGCCAGACGACAACGTTCATTTCCCAACTCTATCTGCATTCATAAAGACTGAGCAAATTGCTGCCTTGCTTGATGACCCGCCATCGGCGAAGATCACGAACGATGTCAGGCAAGATATGTTTTGAGTGATGTTCGGCAATAAATATGGCTCCTTCGCGAAGCAAGTTGTTATCCGCTGTCCCAGCCTCGAACATCACGATCGAGTAATCCCAATCATAAGGCGGGTCAAAAAAAACGATGTCCCAACCTGTTTTATGTTGCCGGCCCGCGAAGGTCTCTGCCGAAATGCCTATAACTTCGGTTTGAGACTCCGGTACCCCGAGCAGATCGAGGTTTTCTTCGATCAGTGCACAAGCGCGACGTGACCTATCGACAAAAGTTACGAACCCGGCACCGCGCGAGATCGCTTCGATGCCGATTGCTCCCGTTCCGGCGCAAAGGTCGAGCAGCCGTGTGCCGCCATCGATGCGTGGCGAAAGCACATTAAAGATCGTTTCCCGAAGCCGATCAGACGTCGGCCGTGTTTTTTTGTTGGCGGGGCTTTTCAAAACCCGGCCGCGATATTCGCCCGCGATAATCCGCATAAACAAAAAACCCGCGGTTAATGATAGCACGCGGGTAATTCGCCGAAATGGTGCCGGGGACTTTTTACCGGCGCTGATAAAATGTGATCGTCCAGTCGTTATTGGTGATCGTTCGCCATCGCTGCAAGACCCCTAATTTCTCGGGAAATTCGTCGCCCGCCGGATGTTCGATCAATAGGAGGCCTCCGGCAGCAATCGGGATACCTCGTCGAAAATATTCATAAGCCGGCGATCGGTCCGGAGACTCACGTGTCCCGAAAAACACAAGGTCCCAAACCCTCCGACGCTTGCCGGCCTGCAACAGGAAGGGAAGTATCTCGATCTCGCGTATTTCGCCGTGCCCGTCCTTTATACACACGACCTGAAGGTTCTTTTTCAAATAACTGCACATCTTTGCCGATCTTTCTACAAAAGTAACGGCCATGGCACCCCGCGAAAGTGCCTCAATACCGACCATGCCCATTCCGGCGCCCAGATCGAGCATTCGACCGGCTTTAACGCGACGGGAAACGACTTTGAACATGATCTCACGCAGTTTACGCGCGGTCGGCAGTGCACTCGGGGACAAGGAATTCTCTAACAGTTTTGCACGGTATTTTCCGTCAGAAAGCTGAAGTTCTGAATAAAGAGGTTGTTCGGTTTCGGCTGGCTTAAGTGGGCGCGGTCCGCGTCCCCTGGACGGCTGACGAACGCCGGAATTTCGCCCGCGCGTGCCGGAAGGCCCGTCGGTTCTAAATGTTCCGAAACGATCTCGCTGCGAAAACCGACCGACTCGTCCCGACGAACTTTCATTGCTTGGGCTTTTGCCCGATCCGTCGCGGGCGTACTGTGTCGGACGCGAATTGGCATGATCACCGCTCCCGTCGCCTGATCGCGAAGAGTTTCGCGTCGGCCCGCCGCGGCGCGGATCGTTGCGGTCTCGACCGTACGGAGGAGTATGACCAGACGAATTGTTTCGGGGAGGGCGCCGGTTTTCCATCTAGTTTTCCTTTCAGCTGTTATTGACGCACCGGGAAATGCATATCAGTTGTTGGTCGGATACTTTCCCAATGTTCAAGACCGTGTCACTTGGGACGGCAATTTACCGCAGTGACCGCAAACGCAGAGAATTTCGCACATTTTGACTATTAGAGTAAACGAGTCACAGGGAAATATATACAAATCAATCGAAAAAAGCTATATAAATCTTTACGGTTACCGGTGTTAGCCACTTCCCGCTAAACGATAGCGAGTGTTCGACTTAACGATCTCGACCAGTATCCCGGTGTCCAGTGATCGGCGTTTTTCTCCTAATAAATCTTCGGCCTCGGTCCGCGCCGCTTCAAGGATCTTAATGTCGCGAAAAATATTGGCCAGCTTAAAACTTTGTAGCCCTGACTGTCTCGTTCCCAATATTTCGCCCTGGCCGCGTATCTCAAGATCTTTTTCCGCTATCCTGAATCCATCGCTGGTCTCTTCCATAATGCCGAGTCGTGCTTTGGCATCAGCCGTTTGCCGATCAGCTGAGATGAGAACACAAAAACTCTGTTCGGCCCCACGGCCGACACGGCCGCGAAGCTGATGAAGCTGTGATAAGCCAAAGCGTTCAGCGTGCTCGATCACCATTAGTGATGCATTCGGAACATCTATGCCAACTTCTATGACGGTAGTCGAAACGAGAATTTGCAGATCGCCGGCAATAAATCTTCCCATTATTTCTTCTTTCTCGGCGGACTTCATTTTTCCGTGGAGGAGGCCGACCGCGAGATTCGGAAATGTTTTGTCTTTTAACTCTTCATACATTTTGGTAGCCGCCTTAAGATCGACCTTTTCCGACTCTTCGATCAGTGGATAGACGATATAAACTTGGCGTCCGGCGTTGACCTCGCGTTCTATACCTTTGTAAACCCCTTTTCGCTGGTCTTCACCAACGACCACGGTCTTTACGGGTGTTCGGCCGGGCGGCATTTCATCGATCACCGAAACATCGAGGTCGCCGTAAACCGTCATGGCAAGAGAACGTGGAATCGGCGTCGCGGTCATAACGAGTATGTCGGGTTTAGAGCCTGACGACCTCAGTGCAGATCGCTGGAGGACGCCAAAGCGATGCTGTTCATCGATCACGGCCAGACCCAGATTATCGAATTTCACTGAGTCCTGAATAATTGCGTGTGTACCGATGATTATCTGTGCGTCGCCGCCGGCGATCGCCTCGTGAGCTTTCCGTTTTTCGGCGGCACGCATACCGCCTTTGAGCAGTGCAACTTTGTATCCTTTTTCGGCAAAGATCTTCTCGGCGTTTCGGGCATGCTGTTCGGCCAGGATCTCGGTCGGCGCCATTAATGCCGCTTGATAACCGTTCTCGATAACTGCGAACATGGCCAAAAAAGCCACGATCGTTTTGCCGCTTCCCACGTCACCCTGTATAAGCCGATGCATCGGCGACCCGGAGACCAGATCTTTTAGCACCCGTTTTGTAACCCGTTCTTGAGCGCCAGTGAGTTCAAACGGAGCAAGGGCCCTCATTCGTTTGCCGAGTGCGTCTGAGATCTCGATGACAGTGCCTTTCGGTTCCTGTCGACGTTCAGTGCGGACCAGCGAAAGAGTAAAAACAAGCCAGAAAAACTCTTCGAAGATAAGGCGGCGATGGGCCCCGCTTCGAAACGACTGATAGTCAGGTACCGAGGTATTTTCGGGAGGGAAGTGGATCTCAGTTAAAGCCTGGGCATGCGGAATAAGCTGTTGCCTTTCGATCAGCTCGGCCGGCAAATTCTCAGGCACTGACGAGCGGTCCAGATTTTCAAGTACACTAAAAATTATTTCCCGCAGCCGTTTGGTCTGGAACGAGCTAAGTTTTCTATACACGGGCACACACCGGCCGGTGTGGATCCTTGCAAAATCCGGGTCATCATTATCTTCCAGGAGTCCATCATCTTCGCCTATTTCCGCTTGTCCAGTTGGCGACCCTTCCAGATGAGATGGCTCTGGTTCTAACGGTGCCGAGTCCCTTTTCAAAAGGCCAAAATCATCGTTATCGATATTAGGCAACATTTCGAGTTCGTCGGGCTTAGCCAGCTTTAAGGCGAAAGTGTTGCGTCGGCTGTCCCATTCCCACTTGCCGAAAGCGACGAATCGTGTTCCGCGTTCGAACCGATCGCGGTAATAGCTGATCACGTGCTGTGACTGCCGGCCCGAGACGAACCACCAGACTACGACCGGCTTTCGGGTACGTTCGGCATCACTTGCAGAGATCTCGAAAATAAAAAGCGGAGGCGCTTTGGGGCTGCGGTTCTTTCCTACCTTAAAGCCGCCTGAAACCCGTGTATACAGCTCTACCGAAGCCTCCAGACCATCATAGAGTTCGTCGATCCCGATGAAGTTCGAACGGTCCTCGTACCTCATCGGAAAATAGTTCAAAAGGTCTTCGACGTCGGCCTCGGCGATGTCGCTTTTATCCGCAAAATGCGCAACCGCTGCCGCCAGCTTACGCGACATCAGAACTGACAGTTTTCCAACCTCGTGCTTGTGCAGCTCGATGACAGGGGTTTTGAGGGTTAGGGCCATCGAGAAAATGTTAGCACAGGCGCAGGCGGCAGCGTTTAGCGAAGGCGAAGCTTATAAATGGCGGTGCGAACGAGGACGGATTCGCGGGGCATTTTTTGAAATTTATCGCTCAGTCGGGACAGGTCGGCCTTTGTCTCATCGAAATGATCGAGATGCAGCACCTCGGTTTCCAGGCCGGCCTTATCGAATGCCTCGAGAAATTCGTGGTGCCGTTTTCGGTTCGGAATGCCGCGATTTGAACCCGTCAGCCACCACAGGCGATCCGAAAAGCGCAAAAAGGTGGTTAGATCATCATAGAAGGCCCAACAGTCGTGCGGTCCAAAATCGACGCGGTGTAATCCAAAACCGCCCGGCTTCAAAAGCCTGCGATGCATCGCCGCAAATTCCTGAACGTCGTCTACATGTTCACCGACCTGAAATGAGCAAACGATGTCGTGGCGAAGTTCGGTACGGGCAGTCTCAATTCCCTCGGCAATGGCCGAGACCCGATCAGGATAATTGTCGGGAAAGCTTTCGGGGTCGAGCGACGGATCCCAGGGAATATGCGGGTAGAAGTTCGCCCAATTGGTTGCGATCTCGCGATAGGATCTCCTTGCGGCTTCGCTGGAGTAGTTGCCCGGAAACCTATCGATAACGCTGTAATGAGCTGCTCCGGCTGCCAACATGCTGAATCCCGAGGCAAGCGTGTCGCCCGCTCCGATCTCGCAGATCGCTAACCCGTTCAGCTCGCCGACATTTTCCCTTAACAGCTCAAGGCTGTAAAATGCGAATTGCCTCAGATAGTCGTCTGTATCGGTATATGACGCGGTCGAGCGGGGCCGCGAAAGCCGCAATCTACGGAACGACCCAAATCCCATCAGGAAATTCTTTACTGTTTCTTTAGCGAGATCGAAGAAGACCGTGATCGGGCCCGATCGCCCGGAAGACGCTGCCTCAATGGATGTGTCATTTGCGCTCATTCTATGTTTCCAGCGTAAACGGATTGAAATCGGTTTCCCGGTCAAAAAAGTCCTCGAGCTCTGCTCGTTTCAGGAATCCGACGATCAGATAGGTTACGGGTGTGGCGACCGCCTCCCAAACTACTTTAAGAAAATAATTTCCGATCATCACGCTTATAAGCTGTTCATTTGACCATAGGCCATAGAAGGCGATGGGATAAAAAATGAGTGAATCGGCGATCTCGCCTAGAACGGTAGAGCCGATAGTTCGGACCCACAAAAAACGTCCGGATGTAAATAATTTTAGCTTTGCAAGAACAAAGGAATTAACGAATTCACCGAGCCAAAATGCCAGAAGCGACGCTGCCACGATCCTCGGGGTTTGTCCGAATATGAGGTTCACGGCCGTTTGCTGAGCCTCGGACATTGTGCGCGCCGCGGGAAGAGCAGTAACTATCGCCGACATGATCGAAGCAAATATCAGTGCCGCAAATCCCGCCCAGATCACCTTTCGCGAACGAGCGTAGCCATAGACTTCGGTGAGTATGTCGCCGAAAAGGTAGCTAATAGGGAAAAACAAGACTCCGGCGCCATAAATGTACTCGCCGTAGAACGGGAGGTTTACCGAAGAGACCTTATGAACTCCGATCAGGTTCGAGCACAGAAGGATCGTAACGAACGCCGCCATCAAAAGGTCGTAATATTTATATGTTCGGACCGTATTCACGGGTCGGATTGTAACAAATTTTCCACAAACAGCGTGGGTGGATACACGATTCCGGGGTCATATTGAAGGATTACTGCCAAAAAAAAGAAGCTGACGAAAATTCGCCGGCTTCCTTAATAAAGGAGAAAGTGTACGGGAGAGAAACTTTACGATCAGCTCGCGGAATTAACGTGCCGGGTCAAACGAGACTTATATCTTGCCGCCGTGTTTTTATGGATCAAGCCTTTATTAACGGCTTTGTCAATAAGCGAAACGGTCGGGTTCAATAGTTCGCCGGTGCTGCCTTTGTCGACCGTGAGCGCGGTCCGCAATTTCTTGATCTGCGTTCTGAGCTTGCTGCGGCTGCTACGGTTGATCTCGTTGCGTTTGACGTTCTGCCGCACGCGTTTTTCTGATGATTTATGATTTGCCATTATCTAAAACCTTAAATACCTGTAATTGGTGTCAAAGACAAACTTCAGAGTATAAAAGCCAGGCCATCCTTTGTCAAGACAAGGCGTTATATGTCGACCTGGGACGCGAACGCATGCACCATATCCACGACAAGCACAAAGATCGGCGGATAGAATATTGTTTCGGGTTTAAGTGTTGCCGAAAAAAGGTCAGGTGTCGTGACGGATACGATCTCGATATATTGTCCGATAAGAAGCCCGATAAGAAAGCTGACCGCGACGCCCGTAAACAGGAATCCGCCGGCCGCCAGACGCGAGTACGGCTTTGAGACCGGCTCGGCTTCGTCAAGGATCGAGTCGTGAAGGTCGTCGTCGTTATAAGTATATTTTTCAAGTCCCTCGCGAATGCGTCCATAGAGGTGGATAACGCCGGCGACAAAAAGCGACAGCAGAACGATCTTGCCGACGATGGCGGAATTCGCGAATATCTGCGGCTTGAACATAGCCGCGGTGAGCGTTGAAACAAAGAGGGCGACTGTAGGGAAAATGATCTTTTGGAGAGCCATCGATTCTCGCCGTTCGTCAGCGATCATTCGGTCGATGATCTCGTTGTAACGCCGTTCGTAGACCATTTGGCGCCAGCGCTTGGCATGGCTGTTCGAGGAGGCAAAGACCGAGTCGGGATTGGCGGTGCCTGTGAGCTGTGCCGTCAGCAAACGATTGTCGTAAATTGCACGTTCTTTCGGATTGCCAAGGATCTCATAGGCCTCGGCGATCTCTGCAAACGCCCGGGCCGTCGCCTCAGAGCCGTTATTCTTGTCAGGGTGCAGCTTACGTGCAAGCCGGCGATAGGCCGATTTTATCTCGGATCTCGATGCCTTCGATGAAACTCTTAGTGTTTTGTAATATGTCGCCATCGACGCGGTATTAAAAGCGGAGAGTGAAAATCGATGCGGCCGACGGTCAGCCGAAGCTAACAGAAATTATACCACAAGTTTAGAGCCTAACAATTAAATGCCGGTCGTCAGAGACGATGTCAGGC
>JBDTMQ010000048.1:0-6687 GCA_039934155.1 Acidobacteriota bacterium
GGGAGATCGTCTAATGGTAGGACTGCAGAATCTGGATCTGCCTATCGGGGTTCGAGTCCCTGTCTCCCAGCCAATTTTCTATGGACGACTGGCACGAAACCGAGATCCGCGTCCGCTATGCCGAAACCGATAAGATGGGAATAGTTCATCACTCGAACTATCTCATCTGGTTCGAGGCGGGCCGCAGTGATCTTTGCCGGGCACGCGGATTTTCTTACCGAGAGATGGAAGAAAAGGACAATTCGCTTCTCGTCGTTGCCGAAACCTATTGTCGTTACAAATCTCCGGCATTCTATGAGGATGTCCTCACGATAAGGACCCAGGTCGCCGAAGTCCGAAGCCGCTCGATACGTTTTATTTACGAGATCGTTCGACCGTCTGACGCTACGTTGATAGCAGAAGGCGAAACGCTCCATCTGGTGACCGGTGAAGACAAGCGAGTCAAGATCCTTCCTGAAAGTTACCGGGAATTGTTGACGGCTGAAACCTCCCTGACCGCCGCACTTCTGCCGAACGAAGCACCGCACTGATCTCGGCCGACTCATCGCTCCGCCATACTTGAATCCGCTCTTCCTTAACACTACACTTTAAATATGCCAGGAGCTTCGACCGCCGAGGTTTATTTTATTGCGGCGATGATGATTCTCATCCTCATCTTGTGTGCCGCAAGCGTATCTATTTTTATCCGTCAGTACCGTAAAGAGATGAAGGAAAAGGATTTGCGGAAAAAGCAGAAGCGAGACGAGAAGGACGACCGATCAACCGAAATTTTATGAGCCATCCGAATGTGTTGCGCGGTACCGACGCAGCCTTGATCGTTGTTGACGTTCAGGAAGCGTTTCGCAGTGTGATCGGTGATTTCGCGCTCATCGCATCGCGTATCTCGATTGCCATACGCGGCTTTATGATCCTCGGCCGTCCCATTATCGTTACCGAACAGTATCCAAATGGTTTGGGTCGAACGGCCGAAGAGATCATGCTAACGCTGCCTGGTGATTTTGGTTTTATTGAAAAGACCTCATTCAGTTCGTGTGGTGCGGCAGGTCTGGTTGAGAGTCTAACCGCAAATAGTGTTGATCAGGTTGTTTTGTGCGGCTTCGAGGCGCACGTTTGCGTAAATCAAACTGCCCACGATCTGCTCGACCGCGGAATCGCCGTTCATTTGCTGTCTGACTGCACTGGGTCGCGATTCGATCATGACCGGCAGACGGGCATGGACAAAATGTTCGCAAGCGGCGTTGTGAGTTCGAGTGTCGAAATGGCACTTTTTGAAATGATGAAAGACTCAAAACACGAGTCCTTCCGAGAGATACAGGCGTTGATCAAGTGATCGACCGCCAACAACATGGATATTTTAGCAACACTTAATCCACAACAGGTCGAAGCTGTGAAAACTACCGATGGACCGCTGCTGGTTCTGGCCGGAGCCGGTTCGGGAAAGACGCGCGTGATCACGGTGCGGATCGCTTACTTGATCTCAGAAAAAGGAGTCCCGCCGCACAACATATTGGCGGTGACATTCACCAATAAGGCAGCTTCCGAGATGCGCTTTCGGGTCGAAGAACTGCTGAAAGGTCAAAAGTTAAACTCATCACCGTTGATCGCGACCTTCCACAGCCTTTGCGTCAGGATCCTCAGGCAAGACATCGATAAGCTCGCCCGCGGCTACACGCGCTCATTTACGATATACGACACTGATGATTCCCAAAAGGTCATAAAGGCATGTATCAAGGACCTCGGACTTGACGAAAAGCAGATCATTCCGCGCGTGGTAAGAGCTTCGATCAGCTCAGCCAAAAACAAGGGAGAAGATGACGAATTGTTCGCATCGAAAGTAGAGCACACTGATCAAAAACGGGCGGCCACCGCGGCCGTTTTCAAGCTTTATGAAAGCCGCCTGCTGCAGGCAAATGCGCTCGATTTTGATGACTTGCTGATAAAAACTGTCGAATTGCTCAATAACCAGCCGCAGGTAAGAGAAAAATACAACGAACGTTACAAATATATCCTTGTTGACGAATATCAGGACACGAATGCTCTGCAATTCAGCCTGATAAGGTATCTGACCGAAAAGCAAGAGAATATTTGTGTCGTCGGCGACGACGCGCAAAGCATATACGGTTTTCGGCAGGCCGACATCGGCAACATTCTTGATTTCGAATCTCACTTTGCCGACGCAAAAATGATCCTGTTAGAGCAAAACTATCGATCGACACAAACGATCCTCGATGCCGCCGACGCGATAATTTCCAACAATCTACGGCAGAAAAAGAAGAAGCTGTGGACCTCGAATCCCGGCGGTGAGCTCGTTTTTTATTATCAGGCGATGGATGCGGACGGAGAGGGTCGATTCGTCGCCGGAAAGATCGACGAACACAGGCAGCGAAATCCTGAACAGCGAGTCGCGGTTCTGTATCGAACAAACGCTCAATCGCGAATTTTTGAGGAGGCATTGCGCAGACTCAAGATCGAATACAACATTGTCGGCGGTTTCTCGTTTTATGAGCGTGCCGAAATAAAGGATATCGTCGCATATCTCAAGCTGGCGATGAATCCCGCTGATGACATTGCGTTCCTCAGGGTGGTCAACACTCCGCCGCGTGGTCTCGGCAAAACATCTATAGACGAACTTTCCGTTCGTGCGAGAGAGCTTTCGATCTCCCTGTGGGAGGCAGTCGAAGCACTTGCCGATCCGGATTCGGAATCGTTCTTCAAACTGACCGGTCGGGCTAAAAGCGCCTTTGGAAGTTTCCGCCGGGTCGTTAATAAGATCCAGGAAGCGATCAAAACCGCAGCGGATGGCGATAGAGCTGTTACGGATGTTGTCATCTCGGCGATCGATGACAGCGGTTATTCGCAGATGCTTAGGAGTGAAAATACGGACGAGGCCGGGTCGCGACTCGAAAACCTTGAGGAACTTGTCAACGCGGCTGCCGAATATGACAAGAATGGTTCTAGCGGGCTGCGGGATTTTGTTGATCATGCGGCTCTGACATCGGATACTGATAAATACGATCGAAATGCCGGCGTTACCCTGATGACCGTGCATTCCGCCAAGGGACTGGAATTTCCCATAGTTTTTTTAGTCGGTCTCGAGGATGGAATTTTCCCCCATTCGCGGAGTCTTAACGATCCGGCCGAACTCGAGGAAGAAAGGCGTTTGGCTTATGTTGCGATCACAAGAGCGGAGCGGATTCTTTACGTATCTCATTCCATGCGTCGCCGGGTCTATGGAGAAGAGATCGCGGCGGAGCCATCCCAATTTCTAAACGAGTTGCCTCTCGAACTGATAAAGGATCTCTCGTACGGACCATCCTGGCTTTCATACGTCAAAAGCTCAAATACTCAGGAAAACCGGATCGCTGTCGGTGCTCTTCGCGGTCAGCCCGGTTACCAGAAACCAAAGAAACTTTACACCGGAAAGACCTATAACAACGCTGACGCGATCGCTGAATTCTTTAAAAATCGCGGCGATGTTGCTGGCGGTAAACTTGATAGCCCGTTGAATGAAAGCCGCGGAGCTTCTAAACCTACGCCTCTAGAGAAGCTGAAGGCTGCCGGCTCTGGCAGCTCGGGCAACGATTTTCCGTCAGACGATTCTAAAAGAGCGTTCGTGCCAGGCGCCCACGTCACACATTCCAAATACGGACGTGGATTAGTTCTTCGACGCGAGGGCAGCGGTGACAACGTTAAACTTACCATAAGCTTTCCGGGTTTTGGACAGAAAAAGCTTATAGAAAAATACGCAAATCTTGAATAGGCACGAACTTTGCAGTTTGATGGCCTAACGGGCAAACGTATCAATACGTTACATATTTTGGGAGGTCATATCCAATGTTTAAAGGCTTGCAGGTTTCGGGCGTGTTCGGTCTGGCACTATTTTGTCTCGCTATACTAATGGCGGGGTGCGGTGCACCGGCGGTAAATACAGCGTCGAATACTCATTCGAATGCTAACAACAATCAGACAATTTCTAATTCTAACTCAACAAGCAACGGGATATCGCCAAATTCGACTTTGAACGCCAGCGAACCTAACGAATATCAGGCAACTATTCGTTTAACGCTGGAAACTATCGGACAAACCCAAAATGCATCCCTACCGGCCATTGGGGCCGTTATTGCACGATCCGGCTCTGACCGTAGCATGCAGTTCACCCTTCCGAATGGCAACAAGGTGATCTATCTAGAAAAGGCAGGAAAGAACTACGTGATCTTGCCGGCTCAGAAGCAGTTCGCCGAACTCGACCAGGATACTCTGGGCTTCGAAGTACGAAGTTTAATGATGCCCGAACAAATAGTGCAACGAGTCAAATCCATTCCCGGTGTGAGGTTTGTCGGTGACGAAACGCTCAACGGTAGACAAGTGGCGAAATATGCTTACGGAGCGACGGCAGAGACTGGTACTCAAGCCGGAACTGTTGCGACCGAGGCCTTTATCCTGATCGATAAAGAGACAGGCCTGCCGCTTCGGACCGAGACAGTCTCACAGTCGCAGTCAGGCGGAAATGTTCAGGGCTATAAGGGAATAAAACTCGTAACAGAAATGACTGATCTAAAGTCCGTTCCCGAAGCTAATATTTTTGCACTGCCGACGGATTTCGAAAAAATAGATTCCGAAAAGGTCAAAGCACAGGTCGAACTTATTTTCAATGCTGTCGGCGCACTCATTGGACACGCGATGAATCAACCGGCAAACCAGCCGGCTAGCCAATCGACGCCGGCCGTCGCAAATACTACCGGTTCGCCGCGATAACAAGCTTTATGGTGAAGTTCATTATCGGATGTGTTTTGGGTTTGTTGGTTGGTCTCGGTGGTGGCTATTATGCGTTCGTCGGCTTTCCGAATTCGTCAGATCGCCCGGGTCAGCCGATCAAGCCGCCCGATCCAAATACTCCGACAAACGGAGTTGCGCAAATAACTATCGGTCAGGACTTCTTCACGAACGTTCTAGACACGATATTCAGGGATATGAGGTCGCCGACCTTTGATCTCGATCGGGGTAATGGCAGCTCCGCCGGATCCGGCTGCGAGAATCGGATAACGGTGCTTCAGCAGGGAAGTGGAACAACGACGACCGTTGAATTTAAGGACGGGAGAATAACGGCGCCACTTGCCCTTGAAGGAAGTTATAACTCGCTGGTGGGCTGTCTGAAGTTCACGGGGGCCGCCGATGCGAACTTCGAGCTGCGCTATGATCCGGCAGACCGGTCCGTTTACGGTATCGTTATGGTCGAACGCGTAAGCATCGATGGCGTTAATCCGATCTTTGCGTCGTTGATCACACCTGTTGTTCAGTCGACATTGAATTCGCGCGTAAACCCCATAAAACTTGTCAATGGATCGCAGCTCGATATCGGACTTCCCGTTGAATCCGCGAAGGGAACCTTGAATGGGAAAGTTCAGGATGTTAGAGCAGAAATAAAAGACGGGGCACTCAACTTATTTGTTAATTATGGATTTAACGGAGCGCCGGCGGTCCCGCCGGCTGCGCAATAAGCGATCTCAGGCAGTTCGAGCGTCAAATACAAGCAATTGTACTATGAAAGATCTCGCTGCATTCATATTGATCGTTGCTGTCGGGCTAGGCTGCGGTTTGTGGGACCGTGCTCAAAAATCCGCGACTGGGGGATGCGAACAATAGTTCGAATTCGAATAAGACCCTTACTGACCGGGCAGTGGATGCCGCTGTCGGTGAGGAAAAGATCGGCGTCAAGGAATGCGACGAGGTCGTCGACTTTTTTAACTCGCAGGCAAGCGATCCCGACGATGACCTTGTTACTAAGGCGGCCGAAGCGACGATCCTCAAAAAGTTAAAAGAGAACTTCAGAAAGGCGGTCGAAGAGAATAAATCTGACAAAGCCCAGCTTGCGAAAACGTGCCGGGAATTCAAAGTAAATCTTGATAAATTCAAGGCTGAACAGGATAGCAGCAACAAGGAATGAAGCGCGGTCTAGTCCGGCCCTAAAGATCAAAAAATGCCTGCTCAGACGAATCTGAAACGGGCATTTTCGATTGGCCCGGGAAGGCCGCAAATTCAAACGCTCATAATATCCTGCTCTTTGTGTTTCGCAAGGTCATCCAATTTCGCAATGAAACTGTTGGTCATCTTTTGTATCTCATCCAAGCCGCTACGCTCATCATCTTCAGAGATCGACTTATCCTTCATCATTTTCTTAAGGGCGTCATTAGAACTATGACGAACGTTGCGGATCGCAATACGATGATCTTCGGCGATCTCGCTGACTTGCTTTGCCAACTGTTTACGGCGTTCTTCATTTAAGGCCGGCACGGGCAAACGGATCACTTTGCCGTCGTTTGACGGATTCATTCCCAAATTGGCCGCGATAATTGCTTTCTCGACCGCATTTAGCTGGGACATGTCCCACGGTTGTACCGTCAGCATCTGAGGTTCGGGAACAGCGACAGAGGCCATTTGATTCAACGGCGTGGGCGTTCCGTAATAGTCCACCACGACGGAATCGAGCAGCCCAACCGTCGCTCTGCCAGTACGAATATTTGAAAGCTTACGCTTAAAATCGTCGACGACAGCTTCCATCTTTGGTTTGGTCTCGTTTGTAATTGTAGTCACACTCATTTTTCGATCTTCGTCCTGTCAAAACTAGCTTGCGGTCTGGGCCGCGTCACCGACCGTAACAAGGGTCCCGATACTGAGGTCGCCGCTCAC
>JBDTMQ010000049.1:0-1573 GCA_039934155.1 Acidobacteriota bacterium
GGCTACCGCAGCACGGCGCTTTGCAAGCTCGGTCTGGCGCTCGACATCGGTAAACTTAGGCGCAGCGGGTGTGACGATGATCGCCGAGGGAGCATCGGCCGATGGGCCGAACGGAAATGCGGTTGATGCCAGAACAACGAACAGGAATAATGCGAAGAACGATCTCATTTTGATACCTCAAATTGTGTGGTTTTCGATGTTGTATTTCCAAAGATATCGGCTGCAAAAACTTCCAGCGTATATACGCCGGCGTTGAGCGCCGCGGGATCGATAAATCCTTCGGAATAATGGCCGCCGCCGACGTCGTTAGTGACGATATAGTTAAAGACCGTTGTGCCGCTGTAACCCGATTGACTGCCCGGCGCATAAACGAAGGGTATGGCGTCGGCGGGCGGCATACGGTCAAAAATAATTCCCCAATGTATATCGGGCGCCTGGGCCGCATCACGAAAAATGCGGAACCCCAGTTTATAGACCCCTAATCGACGCCGTTCGGCGCTGCCATCGATACGATCATACGCGCGAACGACAACCCGGGACTTTTCTGTCAGTTTAATACGTCCGCCGGTCCCGCGTGTTTCAATTTCGTTCCAGTTCGGGTCGACGATCGCGGTACTTTCAATGACCGGCGCGATCGAGTCGCTGACGCCTGGCAGGATCAACGCGGCCAGAGCATTCATTTCGGCACCGCTTTGGCCCGCGATCAAATGCACATGATTGAGCGAATTCAACGTGCCGATCGGATCGCCCGCCTGAAAACGTGTCCCTCGAGGCACCCGAAGTTGAAGGATCTTTCCGGATGCGGAATCGATCTCGGCTTGAAAAGGCGTTTCCTGCAGAAAGCGGTCGTTTTGATCCCGTCCGAGCCGGATATGAATATAGGCCATCGTCGGCATCCGGATAAGCTCACGGGTAGTTCCGACATTTTGTACAGCATGCGGATCGAGCACGGTCTCATCACGAACAAAACGCGCGACCTCGCCATATCCGCCCGCGATATCGAGCCCATTGTGAAACCACGAAGGTTTGTCATTGGGCCCGATCTCGCCGCGGATCTCGGCAAGAGTACCCGCTATTTCTCGTTTATTTTGCGGCGGATCGAAGGGCCACCGCGCAGGTTGAAGGAGCCGAAATTCCTCAGCGGAAAAATGCAGCTTTTCGATCGCTGCTTCATCCACCTTGGTGCCGCGCACGACGTCGCTTATTTGGCGGACAACAAGGTCGTCGCTGTCGGCGACAATGACGCTGCCGTTGCCGGTCAAAGCGATCCCCGAAGGCCGATTGAACTGCGCTCGCCGCCGTTGGCCGTCGATATATCCCTGCCGGGCTGAATTGAGTGTTTCGACAAAAGGAAGAGAACGCCGCCCGATAACGCGTATTCTGTCACCATCGGCAACGTAAATGTTCTGGTGAGTGTCGACGGCCAAGGCCGTCGGCTCTGTCATGCCGGCTTCGCCTAAGGAGCCGTCACGTCCTTCGCCGCCGCCGCCGGGCAGGGTCCAGGTATTGCCATCCTGCTCGATCACGCGGATCAGCTTGTTGGATGAATCGGCGACGAGAACCTTATCGTTTT
>JBDTMQ010000050.1:0-7465 GCA_039934155.1 Acidobacteriota bacterium
CTGATTCGAATGCTTTCTGTTTGCTTTCGACAGTTGCGAACGCGCTGAGAGCGATTGCCGGCGTCTCTCCGCCTTCATTGTCAGGCAGCTTACGCACTTTGGACAAGAATGTGTATCCATCCTCTCCAGGCATTGCCAGATCAGAAATGATAACCGACGTCCGTCGGCGCGACCGCCGCAGAAGCTCCATGGCAGCTATCGCTGAGTCGGCGCTGACAACGACCGCTCCGCTCTGCTCGAGGAAAAGCTGAAGCACTTCGCGTGAGTCAGGATCGTCCTCAACGATCAGAATTTGCAGACCGCGCAACGCTTGAAGCTGTGGAACTGACGTCACATCCTGGTCAGCCAGCTCGATCGTAGATTCCGACAGTGGTAAGGTAACGGTAAATTCCGCTCCTTCGCCGATGCCCTCGCTATGAGCAGATACAGTGCCCCGATGCTTGGTAACCAGGATCTTAACGATCGACAGGCCGAGGCCGAGGCCCGTATTATTTCTGTCCCGGCTGGTTTCGCCTTGAGAGAACTGACGAAAGATGCGCGGAAGTGCTTCCGGCGATATCCCACGGCCGGTATCGCTGACGCTGACTGACACGGTCTCGGCATTTTTTTGGACCTTGATAGCAACGCTGCCGCCCGCGGGAGTAAATTTTATGGCATTCGAAAGCAGATTCGTGAACACCTGCTGGAGCCGGCCTGAGTCGCCGAATACTGTTATCTGTTCATCGCTGAGAATGCACTCGAATTTTACGTCCTGTGCGTCGGCCGAGGGCTTCTGCTCATTGAAAGAGACCCGGACGACCTCGTTAAGATCTGTCAGATGATACTCGAGACGAAGCTTGCCCGAGGCTACACGTGCGGAGTCCACCAGGTCATTTATTAGTTTTGTCTGGACGAGAGCGCTTCGTTCGATGGTTTCCAAAGCATTTCGCCGGGTGGCTTCGTCTACCTCTCTGGTTAAGAGTATCTTTGCCCAGCCGAGGATCGCATTCAGCGGCGATCTCAGCTCGTGCGAAACAAAAGCGAGGAAAAAATCCTTAGCGCGATTTGCTTCGACGGCTTCGTCTCGCGCCCGCTTTTCGCGATCGTATACCTTGGCGAGGTCGGCGGCGGCGAGCTTTTCTTCGGTGATCTTTCTAAGAACGCCTACCATTCGAATCGGTCTGCCGTCGTCACCAAGAAATGAACGCCCGGCGGCAGCGATCCAGTCAACGAGTCCGTTATCGCGTTCGACTCTGAATTCTTCTTCGTATTTTGCCCCCTCGGCTCGCGAACCTTTTAAAAACTTGGAGGCATAGTCACGATCGTCAGGATGAACACAATTAAGGAACGATTTGATCGTTATCGCGTCGTATGGCGGAAGCCCTAGCAATTCGTTGCATCGCGGCGTTGAATAGATCGTGTCACCGCCGAAATCCCAGTACCAGAGACCTATCTCAGCATTCTCGGCGGCAAACAACAGCTGCTCACTTCGGGTCTTTTCGCTGCCGGCGTCGCCCGGCTCTTTTACTTGCTTAGCGCAAAAAAAGACGTTGGTGGCGCCATCGGGACCGACAACGGGCTGAAAATGGACCTCGACAGGCTGTTTCTCATCGGCGCTAATCCGAAAGTCCAGAACCAGCTCGGAAACTTCACCGCCGGCCGTCTTTCTGATCGAACGCTCGAGGAGCTTGGAGGTGACCTCAGCGGTCTGCCAAAAAACGGTCTCATAAAATCGCTGGCCTAAAAGCAAAGCGGTATCAGTATTTGTTTTTTCGAAAATGCGCCCTTCTAGCGAGATCACCCGGCCTTCGGGATCCAGCGTACCGAAAAGGTCAAAAATGTTATTTAGAAGGACATTGATACCCGTCTCGCCGGACACAGCGGTGGAGGATGCCGAAAGCCTTCGGGCCGAATTTTGCTTCATAAAAAACCGGATCGATAGTGCGAGGTTATACAAAAAAACCTCGCTGCTGATTTATCTGCAACGAGGTCAATTCTACCAGATAGAACCTCAATTTATTAACTTAAGGAATGTTGGCTTATACCACCCGACGTCCCTGGATCAGCCTGATGACGAAAACAACGATCGCGATCACGAGCAACAAATGGATCAGGTTGCCGGCCGCGGGCACCGCGAGAAATCCGATAAGCCAAAGTACCAACAAAATTACAATGATCGTTTCTAACATAATATTCCTCCACCCTTATATAGTTTAAATTCGACGTCTTCGAACTACGTGCCTATTAATACTTCAATTTTCGTGCCAATCCACGAATACCTGCCTATCTCGTTCAATTTCTGCTTTTGCAGGTCAGTAACAGTAGGGCCGACGAGGTTAAAGAGTATGAAAAGGATACAGACGTATTCCGGATGAGAGTTGGACGGGGGAAGTGAAAATGACTGTCTTGTGGTGTATGATGTTAATACAAATACTATTGATCGGTGGACAATCAATAGTAGATCATTAGTACGGTAAGCCTTTACTTCATAATGATTGACTTCAATGGCATAAGTCTTGCCGAAAAGGTTGTTAAGTAAGATCAGCTGAGTTTCGGACTACCGGATTTGAAATTGAAGTTTTTGCGAAAGATGTGATCCAGATCCTCACCCACCGTTCCGACGAATCGGGGAGGTAGTGCATCCGGGCGGTCTTTCGGCTGGGCCTGAGACATTAGGTTGGCCGCTTGACCGCTCGCGAAGCAAACAGACTTTTTTGTTACGAGTTGAAGACACTCACAACTATGCCGAATAATGCGTTGGTCATCGATGATGACAAAAATACCCTCGACCTGCTCACCTTTCAGCTCAATGCCGAAGGATTTAACGTCAATACGGCCGAAAGCGGCGAAAAGGGCCTTGAGTTTATTAAACAGAAAGAATTCGATGTGATCTTGACCGACCTGCATTTGCCGGACATAAGCGGGATCGGCTTGGTACAGCAGTCGAAACAGCTCGCTCCATTGACCGAGATCATAATGATCACGGGCGACGGATCCAATGAAAAAGCGATCGAAGCGACCAAGGCAGGTGCATTTTGGTATCTCGAAAAGCCCGTCGATTTTGACGAGCTTTTCGAACTGATAGGAAAGGCGGTCGAACGGAAACGCCAGGCGGCCGAGATCCAGGAACTCCGTGGAAGGCTGTCGAGCCGCACTTCGTACGAGGGTGTTATCGGCGGAGCCCGGTCGATGCAGAATATTTACGAGATCATCGAGAATGTTGCTGAATCTGACGCTAATATTCTGATACTCGGTGAATCGGGAACCGGAAAAGAAGTGATCGCCAACGCGGTCCATTATAAGAGTCATCGATCGACAAAACCGTTCATAAAGGTGAATTGTTCTGCGCTGCCGAAAGACTTGATCGAATCGCAGCTCTTCGGTCATATAAAGGGCTCTTTTACCGGTGCAAGCGCAGACAAGACGGGGTTTATAGGTCAGGCCCACGGGGGCAGCCTGCTGCTCGACGAGATCGGCGAAATGCCTGCCGACCTTCAACCCAAGCTACTTCGCGTGCTGCAGGAGAAAGTTTACTATCGCGTCGGCAGCGACAAACCGCAGGAAGCGGACTTTCGACTGATCTCGTCGACGAACAGAAATCCATTTGATGCGATCAAGGATGGAAATCTTCGCGAAGATCTCTATTATCGGATCAATACGATCGAAATAAAGATCCCGCCGCTAAGAGATCGAATGGACGATGTACCGATGCTCGCGGAACATTTCTTACAGGTTTACAGCGAAAAATATAAGAAGCATGATCGGGAATTCTCACAAGAGGCCTATAACCAGATGCTAAACTATAATTGGCGCGGCAACGTTCGCGAGCTGCAGCACGCTATTGAACGGGCGGTCTTGTTATCGAAAACGGAAAGTATCGAGGATATGGATATTCCGCACAGTCCAGACGGAGAACGAAAAATAACAGACTTTCTGCCTCTGCATCCGGAGGTAAGACTAGATGATGGGCCAAAGACCGTTTCCGCAAACGGTACGAAATCATTTTTTCCTGCAGACCTAACGGGAGAAGAACTGTTCCTGGAGGTGGGTAAATTCATTGTCGAAAAGCTTCCGGAACCGGCCGACGGTGTAGAGCAAAAAGATGTTTTTAATGACATTGAAAGCGGAGTTGTGTTGGCAGCGTTAAAACGGACAAAGGGTAATAAGCAGGCCGCGGCAAACCTTCTTGGCCTATACCGGCCGCGGCTCTACGGAATGATCAAACGTCACAATTTGGAGGATCGGGTTTAGTTACACGACGGTTCAATAAAAAGATCCCTCGCATATGTTACAGATGCGAGGGATCTTTTTGTTGCTGGCCGGAACCTTATCTGGATGGCCCGGGCGCCGAGATTTCGACGTCAATTTTCTCCTTTTTCGTACCGCCTAAAAATCCGCTGTAATAAAGTGCTCCAGCAATCACTGCAACAATTATTATGAGCGTAACCGCCCAGATCATGTTGTTTCCGGTGCTGTTTTCATCGGCCATATGTTGTCCTGCTCTCCTCTTGAAAATTTAGAACTTCTCGAAAGCTTAAACAGCAAATTGAGTGCCATTGAAGGATAAGGTCCGTTTGAAGGGCAAAGTCAGAGTATCTCGGGAAATTAAGACAAAACCAGGTTTTCTAAAGGCTTCAACCGTACGCGATCAATACACTCGCGTTTCGTTAGTTGGGAGGGATCTATAAAAGTAATAAGGAAGCCCAGCCCTCAGTTGATTGTACCCAGCAACTACATCTAGGCCTGTTGTTTCAACTGTTTCAGGCAGGATCTTTTCCCGTGTAACCGTGAAAGAAGACGATTTACCGTCGGTCTGGCTCTAATGGCACGTCTCTTGCTCAAACTCTTTATACCTGATTCTTTCGATAAAATATGTCCAAAGACTTACCCCATCGGGCTGAAAGATTTAACAAAAGAAGGAGATTTAATATGAGTAGAAAATGGAATATTACCGCTTCGCTGATCATGATGATCACCGCGGTGTTTTTTGTCGGGACGGTATCTGGACAGATATATTCGCGACGCGTAAGCGACAATCAGGTCCGTACTTTGCTGACCAGGATCGAAAACAGGACTGATGTCTTTAGCAGAAATGTTCAGACGGCACTGGACCGATCAACGTTAAACAACACGAATCGCGAGGACCGGATCATCGATTTCGTTCGGGATTTCGAGTCGTCGACCGACACGCTGAAGTCACGCTTCAATTCCCGCCAGTCTGCGGATGCCGAGGTCAACGACGTTTTGAGCAAGGCAGTGAACGTGGACCAATTCATCCGCCGAAACAGGCTTACGAACCAGGTATATTCTCAATGGCAGAATATCAAGCGGGACTTGAATACACTTGCCCGGTACAACAATGTGAGCTGGAACTGGAACACGCTGCCGGTCTATCCGGATTTTCCGGGCGATAATAATTCGATGGACCGTTCCGACACACGTCTATATTCGCGACGCGTAAGCGACAATCAGGTCCGTACTTTGCTGACCAGGATCGAAAACAGGACTGATGTCTTTAGCAGAAATGTTCAGACGGCACTGGACCGATCAACGTTAAACAACACGAATCGCGAGGACCGGATCATCGATTTCGTTCGGGATTTCGAGTCGTCGACCGACACGCTGAAGTCACGCTTCAATTCCCGCCAGTCTGCGGATGCCGAGGTCAACGACGTTTTGAGCAAGGCAGTGAACGTGGACCAATTCATCCGCCGAAACAGGCTTACGAACCAGGTATATTCTCAATGGCAGAATATCAAGCGGGACTTGAATACACTTGCCCGGTACAACAATGTGAGCTGGAACTGGAACACGCTGCCGGTCTATCCGGATTTTCCGGGCGATAATAATTCGATGGACCGTTTCGACACACGTCTCACGGGTACCTATCGGATCAACAGCGGCCAGAGCGACAATGTCAGCCAGGTGGTCGAGAGATCGACAAGCGGATATGCAACGGCAGAACGCGACCGCATGCGCCAGAACCTCGAAAGGCGGCTCGGCTCGCCCGAAATGATGGCGATCGAAAAAGACGGACGAAACATGACGATCGCATCGACTCTAGCGCCGCAGATCTCGATCGACATCGACGGCGTCGCCAGGTCGGAAACAAATAATCGGGGTCGGACGATCAGAACAACTGCAAGAGAGACGAATAGTACGGTCATTATTAGTTATGAAGGCGACCGCACGAACGATTTTTATCTGACATTCACCCCGATCGGCAGGGATCAGCTGAGAATTACACGTCGATTGTTCCTTGAAAACGTAAACAAGGACTTAACCGTTACCAGCGTTTATGACAAGGTAAACAACGTCGCACAGTGGTCTACGGTCAGTCCGGGCGGTTCGGGAAATAACAATACGGGCGGCAATTACGGGGATTTCTATATCCCGAACGGTACACGCCTGACAGCCACACTTCGAAACCAGATAAACACCACGGCTACCCAGGTCGGTGACCGGTTCACGCTCGACGTTACCTCGCCGGCAAGATATCTCGGCGCTACGATCGAAGGTCGCGTCACGAATGCAGATAATTCGGGCCGCGTTTCGGGACGGGCGAATATCTCGTTTGATTTCGACACATTGCAGATGAACGGCCGAACCTACAGGTTTGCAGGAATCATTGATTCTGTCCGGACACCCAACGGCAACAATGTCTCGGTCTCGAACGAGGGAACGGTAAGAGATAGCAATCAAACCACGAAAACCGTTACCAGAGCTGGTATAGGGGCGGCTCTGGGTGCTCTGATCGGCGCTATTGCCGGCGGCGGACAGGGCGCAGCTATCGGCGCGGCGGTCGGAGCCGGAGCCGGAGCCGGGACGGTCCTGATCCAGGGACGCGACAACGTCACCCTGGATAACGGTACTGAGTTTACCATCACTTCGACCGGGCCGAACACGGTCGGTCGCAACTATTAAACGATTCGGCACATGGCCTGGCGGGAGACAATTCTCGCCGGGCCATTGCGGCCGAAAGGTATGAAATATCGATTAAAAGGAGCGGTGGACTAAAATGGTTGACAACAAGCTCGAATTGGATGAAGCCCGCCGGGCGGCAGAATACGAAGGGATAAAATCGACCGTCGAGTCGAATGTGGGTTCAGAGATCGCGGCCCGCGCAAGCACGCCCGCGGCATCTCAATCGGAGTCGGTCGAACGGATGGCCGACAACATGCGGCGAACGGCTGTCGACGAAGTTGCCGAGACCCATAATGAGGTAGTTCGCGGCCGAACTGCGGCCCGGGTTTCGCAGGTCATCGATTATCTCTTCTTTTTGTTGTATGGGCTCTTGACCATCCGGATACTGCTCGAACTTTTCAATGCTCGCGAGAGTGCGGGATTTTATAGATTCATCCAGGCGGTGACCGATCCGTTCTACTATCCGTTCAGAGGTCTGATGAGAACATTTTCCACATCTGACGGCTTTTCAGTTGTTCTGTCTTTGGTGGTGGCGGTGATCGTCTACATGCTGCTGCATCTG
>JBDTMQ010000051.1:0-23396 GCA_039934155.1 Acidobacteriota bacterium
ATACCCGAGATCACGCCGGTCTTCATTCATTCGTACCTCGTTCCAAAATACATTAAGGCCGGTTTTGAGTTGTTGGAGTCGCGCCGGTTGACCCTAAAAGAACAGGCCGGCCTCGAAACGACGTGGGCAAAACGCCTCAGCCCCAAAGCCGATAGACAGGTCCACTTTCTCATCTTTCAAGCAACATAGCATCATTCGCTTGCAACTAAAGCTTTTCGCCTGTCAAAATAAACGATTCGGTTATGAAGATCGCGGTGGCAATGAGCGGTGGTGTCGATAGTTCGTCGGCGGCAGCATTATTAAAAGAACAGGGGCACGAGCTGGTCGGCTTCACTATGCAGCTGTGGAATCAGCGGCGCGGTATCAGTGTCGACGAAAACGGCGATCCGCTGCCGAGCCGCTGCTGTTCTTTGGACGATGTATATGATGCCCGCCGCGTAGCAGACAGTCTTGGTATTCCGTTTTACGTGTTGAACCTTGAAAAAGACTTTGAACGAGATGTCGTCGAACCGTTTGTCGCAAGCTATCTGGAGGGCGAAACACCGATCCCCTGCGTAGCCTGCAATTCCCGGCTAAAGTTTGCCTCGCTTGATAGAATGGCGGCAAGCTTGGGATGCGACAAGGTCGCTACCGGCCATTTCGCCCGTGTCGAGTTCGACGATGCAGCCGGCCGCTATAGATTGTTTCGAGGAACCGATCATTGGAAGGACCAGAGCTATTTTCTTTGGGAACTAACACAGGATCAGTTGTCGCGGGCATACTTTCCGCTTGGTGAAATGAAAAAGAGCGACGTTCGCGAAATTGCCCGAGAGGCAAGTCTGTATACAGCCGAAAAAGCTGAGTCGCAGGAGATCTGTTTTGTTCCTGACGGGAAATATGCCGAGTTTATTGATAGATATCTTGCTCATGAGGCTCGGCTCGAAGAATTGCCGGCATCGGGCGACATCGTAAATTCGACAGGCGAAGTGATCGGCTCTCACACGGGTATACACCGTTACACGATCGGCCAGCGACGGGGGCTCGGGATCGCGAATGAAAAGCCGCTCTATGTCGTGCAGATCGAACGTGCGAAGAATCAGATCGTGGCTGGGGACGCCGATGAGTTGGAATCGTCTGAATTCACGGCAAAAGGTGTAAATTGGATCGCCTCTGAAATGCCTGTCGGACCAGTGCGGGCCGATGTAAAGATCAGGTACCGGCACGAACCCGCGGCGGCCACGGTTCACGCATTGCCTGACGATAAGACACGGATCGTTTTTGACGAGCCGCAGCGGGCGATAACTCCGGGCCAGGCAGCCATCTTTTACAATGGCGACGAGGTCATTGGCGGGGGCTGGATCACCAGATCGTAAAAAGGGAAGAAATATGACAAAACCAAAAAAGAGGCCGAGCAAGGCGGCCAAGGCCGCTCAAAAATTGTTGGAGAATTCGAAGCAGCTCGCGGATAAAACGGAGCGCGATCTGCAGAGCGCTCAGGAATTTAAGTCGTCGGTTATTACGCCCCGCGCTAACAGCACGGCGATGAAGGCAAGGCCGCATAAAAAGCGAGGCTAGCGGCCGCTAAGCTCCGAATGAAAAAATCCGAACTTCGCCAGCGCTTCCTACTGCGGCAGAGGTCGATCTCGCCGCAAGAGCGGGTGGATAAAAGCGAGGCGATCTCGGATCATTTTTTTGAAACCCTCGACCTGCGCGCCGTAAGTTTTCTTCACCTTTTTCTACCGATCAGTAAATTTAACGAGATCGACACAGGGCCGATCATTCGCCGCGTTTGGTCAGAATATCCCCATATCCAGATAATAGTGCCGCGAGTCGATCTCGAAGCGAATGAGATCCGCAGCTTGAAGTACGGGCCGGACACCGAATTGGAAAAGAGCACCTGGGATATCGACGAGCCGATCCATAACGAGTTTGTTGACGCAGTGGATATTGATATCGTCCTCGTGCCTGGTCTGTGTTTCGACCTGAGCGGTCATCGGGTCGGATACGGCAAGGGATTTTACGATCGGTTCCTGAAAACCTGCCGCGCCGATTGCGCAAAGGTCGGCCTGAGCTATTTTGAGCCCATCGCCTTGATCCATGATTCGCACGACGGCGATGTGCAGCTTGATCTTGTTATTACCCCAAACAAAGTAATACACCCGGTATAGCCGACGATTCCTCCTTTATTAAAGAAGAGTGGGCTATCCGATCTAAATTCTCCGGTCTGCCGGTTTCCTACTTTGCTTTCAGAATATCCCTGATCTCTGTCAACAAAACTGCCTCGTCAGTAGGAGGCGTGGCGGCTTCCATTCCTTTGAAAAGCCTCACTGCGTATCTCGCCAGGAAAAACATAACGATCGCCACGATCAGGAATGTGATTATGTCGTTGATGAATTGGCCATACATGACCAGCGGCTTGCCGCCCTTTATCGCCGCGTCGATCTGCTCAGGTGTTGCATTTGCGGGAACGGTGCCGCTTAGATCATAGAATTTCGATTTAAAATCAATGCCGCCGGTGACCATGCCAACAAAGGGCATAATGATCCCGTCGGTGAATGTCTTGACCACCGAACCAAACGCTGCGCCCAAAATCACCGCGATGGCCAGATCGAGAACGTTGCCTCGCGCAATGAATGCCTTGAAATCATTCCACATACGATCACCTCTCGATTCATGTTTGCTGTAGACTTCACTATAGAACTTCCATACGCCGATACAAAACAAAAAAGGCGCGAGGCTATGCCCGCGCCTAAATATTCTATTTGAATTACCTTAGATCACAGCCGCTTCGGCGGATTCTTCTTCTTCTTCCGTTGCGGTGCCCAAAAACTCATCGGTATCGTCGGTCTCCTCTGTTTCCGTCACCGAAGACATTTGCGACGATCGATATTGCTCCTGTGAGGCCGCTGCTAATTTTTCCTGATTCTCACGGGCCTTCATCATGTTGCAGCCGCCTTCGAAAACAGCTCCTTCCTCGATGATAAGCCTCGGCGTTGCAACATTTCCGACAACGCGGGCCGTTCGACCAAGGTGGATCTTTTCGGTCGCCGATATATCGCCGTTCACCTCGCCGTTGACCTGGGCCACGGCGACGGTAATATTTGCGTCGACCTGGCCATTCGTACCGACGATAAGAGTGCCGCCCTCTGACGAGACCGTGCCCGTCAAATGACCGTCAACCCTCAGCATCATCTGAAAATTCGTTTCGCCTGTTAAAACAGTTCCGTGTCCGACAAATCCACTCAACCGGCCTTCCTTAATGTCACGGGCGATCGATTCGCTTTCGGCGACAACACGCGGCGACGCCTGCGACGTGTCGGTAGAGTTTTGGTAGTTCGAACTTACGTTGTTGTTGGTTTGAAAATCCGGTGCGTCCGATTGTTCCGTCCTGGAACCTCTTCCCATTCTAATCATAAGACTTGAAACTCCTTTAGCTGAAAATAAGGGCGGCTTGCTCGGGAGAGGACCCGAGGATCGATCTGTGTGCCGTGAACCGGAGGCTCGATGCCGTTAATTCCCGCATCTTCATCATAGATGAGTTAATGGATACGTGTCTAGCTTTTTCTGCCGGTTGTTTATTATCTCAAAACATGCGAAAATCAAGGATTTCGGGAGTGTGGCCGTAAATTGTTTACTGAGACCAAAAACAAGACCAAGCTGTTAAAAAAGATCGGCAGGGCGATCGCTGACTTTAATATGATCGAAGAAGGCGACCGAATAATGGTCTGTCTTTCGGGCGGTAAAGACAGCTATACGATGCTCGACCTGCTTTTGGATGTGAAGCGGCGGGCGCCCGTCAATTTTGAGATCCTCGCCGTCAATCTCGACCAAAAACAGCCTAATTTTCCAGAGCACATATTGCCTGAATATCTCAATGGGATCGGCGTCGAGTACCGCATCGTTGAGGAAGATACGTATTCGATCGTAAAAGAGCATGTACCGGAAGGTAAGACCTTTTGCTCGCTTTGTTCACGTCTTAGACGCGGCATTTTGTATTCGACGGCCATTCGCGAGGGGTGCACAAAGATAGCGCTCGGCCATCACGCCGACGACATAATCGCGACATTCCTGCTGAATCTTTTTTATGTGGGTCAACTAAAAGCGATGCCGCCGATCCTGCGCAGTGACGCACGCAACAACACGATCATCCGGCCGCTTGCGTATTGTCAGGAAAAAGAGATCGCGAGATATGCTGAGGAACGCCAGTTTCCGATCATTCCGTGTGATCTTTGCGGTTCGCAGCCGAATTTGAAACGGGCGAGGGTAAAGCGGCTTGTGGGCGAACTCGAGAAAGAGATCCCGTTCATCCGCAGCTCGATCATGACGGCTCTCACGAATGTCACCGGGTCGCATCTTCTCGATCCTGAGTTATACGATTTTAAGAACTTCGAACCGATCATAAAACAGATCCCGCCGGGCCACGGCAGCGTCGAGAAGGAATTGGACGCAGTTTTTGATCACAGTGAACCTGCCTTTGTCCCTAATATGCTTGAGATAGCGGGTCTTAAAGCTTCCTGATCTATTGAATTAAACACTTGCACATCTGCCGGGCGCTATGCTATTTTCTTCAAATTATGCGCGCCCCCATTGTTTAAGATCACGCCCTGAAAATGCCTGTCACAGCCGCATCCCAAGTGCGGTCTGAGCGGGTGTCCCCTGCACGTTTCGTGCGCTCTTTTTCCAAACGTTCTAATTTTTGTATGACTTCAAATAGCGAAAGTCCGTCTTTCGAGGCGGCAGATAATTCTTTTTGGGCGATATTGCGCGAGGCGGTGCGTGGTTCTAAGCGGGATTTCACTACGGGTTCGATCGGATTGGCGATATTTTTGCTCGCCGTTCCGATGATCCTCGAAATGATGATGGAGAGCCTTTTCGCCGTCGTGGATATATTTTTTGTAGCGAAACTCGGCGCCGAGGCAGTGGCAGTTGTCGGCTTGACCGAATCGATTATGGCCCTGGTTTATGCTGTAGCGATCGGACTGAGTATCGGCGCGACGGCCGTTGTCGCCCGTCGCAGCGGGGAAAAGGACCCGGAAGGTGCGGCCCGTTCGGCTGCTCACGTGATTTATCTCGGGATCATTGTGTCGGTTCTGATGAGTATTATCGGAATCGTTTTTGCACCGACTTTCTTCCGACTGTTGGGCGCCGAACCGCATGTGGTCGAACTTGGCGTGCCGTTCATGCGAATAATGCTCGGCGGCAACGCCGTGGTCGTATTCTTATTCCTTTTGAACGCTATCTTTCGCGGTGCCGGTGATGCCGCGATCGCAATGCGCGTGCTATGGCTCGCAAATGCGCTCAACATGATACTTGCACCATGTTTTATTTTCGGTGTCTGGATATTTCCCGAGCTGGGCGTTACCGGAGCGGCCGTGGGAACGACGATCGGGCGCGGCGTCGGTGTTCTTTTTGCGGCGTTCACGCTTTTCAGGTCGGGCGGCAGGATCCACGTTCATCGGGACAGCTGGCGGTTGGATCCGACTCTGCTTTGGCGGATCGTGAAGCTCTCTTCAACGGCGGTACTACAGTTTCTAATTGCGACCGCAAGTTGGAGCGCTCTTGTGCGGGTCATCGCCGGATTTGGCAGTGAGGCGATCGCCGGCTATGTGATCTCGCTGCGGGTCGTGATGTTTGCTCTCCTTCCTTCGGTCGGATTAAGCAACGCCGCGGCGACTCTGGTTGGGCAGAACCTGGGCGCGGGCAAACCGGAGCGGTCTGAAAGCAGTGTATGGAAGGCGGCATTCATCAACGCTGGATTTCTCGGTCTGATCGGTATTTTGTTCGTCGTTTTCTCGCACGCGATCATCGGGTTTTTTACCACCGAGCCGACCGTTTTGGCTTACGGAACCGACAGTCTTCACATTATCGCGTACGGATTTGTTTTTTATGCGTTTGGCATGGTGCTCGAAACGGCGTTCAACGGGGCCGGCGATACCTGGACGCCCACGTGGCTGAACCTGTTCATTTTTTGGATATTCGAGATACCTCTTGCATACGTTCTTGCATACCGTTTCAAAATGGGACCGCACGGCGTTTTTTGGGCGATCACCATTGCGTTTTCCCTGCTGGCCGTAGTTTCGGGGCTGCTGTTCAAACGAGGTAAGTGGAAATCGAAAGTGGTCTAGTGCTCGATCTTGTGGTCGGATTAATGGTGGCTCGGTTTGATAACGTTTGGTGTTTGGTAATGCGTAAGCGCGGAATGGGTTAAAATGACTTATGTCCGCGCTTTCGTTCCCCGATCCACGTATTCATGATTTTCCCGAGTGGGTCCTTTTCGGCGACTATTATTACTGGTCGTCGGACATAATAGCTTTCGGCGGCGAACTTAGCCCGGAAAGATTACGCGACGCTTATCAAAACGGGATATTTCCCTGGTATATCGAGGGCATGCCGCTGCCGTGGTTTTGCCCCGGACGGCGGGCGATATTGCGCTTTATCAAGCTCCGGGTTGCCCGGAGCTTGCAAAAGGTAAGGAACAAGGGTGAATTCACTTTTACCATCGATAAGAACTTTCTCGGGGTGATCGAGAATTGTTCCAAAATGCGGCGGCCCGGACAGAAGGGAACCTGGATAACGCCCGAGTTTATCAAGGCCTATCACGCGCTTTATGAAATGGGCGTCGCCCACAGTGTTGAGGCATGGAATGTTGACGGCAGCCTGGCCGGCGGCCTCTACGGCGTGGATGCCGGAGGCGTTTTCTGTGGTGAAAGCATGTTTTTTCTAAAGCCGAATGCTTCGAAACTCTGTTTGCTCTACCTGATCGACCATTTGACCTCGCGCGGTGCGACCTGGCTCGATGCACAGGTCATGACGCCGCATATGCAGGCGCTCGGCACCCGCGAGATCAGCCGCAATAAATTCCTGAAAATGCTGGAAGAATCACAGTCACTCGATCTTAAGCTTTTTCCTTGATCTGCGAGGTCGCTGATAACAAAAAACGGACGGCTCCGTAAAGGAACCGCCCGCATTATTTTCCGACGCCGTCCCCGGCTTAGACGTCCAAATTCTTTACATCGAGGGCGTTATCCTCGATAAATTTGCGTCTCGGTTCCACATGGTCTCCCATCAGGACCGTAAACAAGCCGTCGGTCTCGACCGCATCCTCGATCTTGACCTGAAGCATGGTACGTTTTTCAGGATCCATCGTCGTCTCCCAGAGCTGTTCCGGGTTCATTTCACCGAGACCCTTGTAGCGTTGGATCGCAAGGTCCTTTTTGGCCATACTTGTTACCCGTTCCAGCAGCTCGACCCGCGTTCGGATCGATTCGCTGGTGCCGTTCTCACCGACAACGAACGGACCGGGAAGATCGGTCTCGAGTGTTTTCATCAGGTCAACCGATTTTTGGAATTCGACATAGCTGGCGAGATTCCAATTGATAAAATGCTGCTGCTCATTCGGGAACGTGATAACGATACCTGAAAGACCGTGTTCCTCATCCGAGACCAGCTCGGTCGAATACCCGGCCGCCGCGATCTTGCCTTCGACCTCGGCCATCAGGTCTTCCTGTTCAAAGATCTTTCGGATCTTAACGCTGTGCTTTTTCAAAACGCCATCGAGCCCGCCAAATGCATCGATCACGACCTCGGTCAGCCGCAGATCATTACCGAGCCGGCGTGCCAGTCGTTCAGAATAGTTTTTATATTCGGTCGTCTGTTCAAGCGTTTTCGCTAGCTCGCGGCCTTCGATCAGCTTGCCGTTCGCCTCGATCTTTACGTCGTTCGTTCCCATTCGCATCAGGTATCGAAACATAGCCTTTTCGTCCTTGATGTACTCTTCCTTCTTTCCGCGTTTTACTTTATAGAGCGGCGGCTGGGCGATGTAAACATACCCGTTTTCCAGCAGCTGGGGCATCTGTCGGTAAAAGAACGTCAGCAGAAGCGTGCGAATGTGCGAGCCGTCAACGTCTGCGTCCGTCATCAGGCAGATCTTGTGATAGCGAAGCTTTGAGATGTCAAAATCTTCCTTGCCGATACCAGTGCCGAGTGCCGTTATCAACGCTTTGATCTCGCCATGTCCGAGCATCTTGTCAAAACGCGCCTTTTCCACGTTCAGGATCTTGCCCTTGAGCGGGAGAACGGCCTGGTTCTTTCGGTCGCGGCCCTGTTTCGCCGAACCACCGGCTGAATCGCCCTCGACGATATAGATCTCAGACAGCGCCGGGTCTTTTTCCTGACAATCGGCCAGCTTGCCGGGCAGCGTAGAGGTACCCAGGGCACTCTTGCGAACGATCTCGCGTGCCTTTCGTGCCGCTTCGCGGGCACGGGCAGCATCTACTGCCTTCCCGACGATCTTTTTGGCGACTTGAGGATGCTGCTCAAAGAACTCACCGAGCTTCTCATTCAGGAACGATTCAACAGGGCCCTTTACCGGCGAATTCAATTTGCCCTTTGTCTGGCCCTCGAACTGCGGCTGCGGGATCTTGACCGAGATCACGGCCACAAGGCCTTCGCGGACGTCATCACCGGATAACGTCACTTTGGCGTTTTTAGTCAGGCCGGACGACTCGGCGTAATTATTGATCGTGCGCGTGATCGCGCCCCGGAATCCGGAAAGATGCGTGCCGCCGTCGACCGTGTTGATGTTGTTCGCAAAGCTGAAGATCTTTTCGTCGTAGCTGTCGTTGTACTGCATCGACACCTCGATCGAGAGATCGTCGTCGATCACCTCGAAGTAAAGCGGCTCGTCGTGGAGCGGGCTTTTGTTTCTGTTGAGGTGCTTTACAAATTCAGCAATTCCGCCTTTATAATAGAATTCGTGCTTCTTTTCAGGCTCTTCGCGTTCGTCTTTGATAAAGATCCGGATGCCTTTATTCAGGAACGCCTTTTCACGCAGCCTTTCGCTCAGCTTGTCAAAGCTGTAGATCGTATCTTCAAAGATGCTTGGATCCGGCCTGAACGTTATTTTCGTCCCGCGCTTATTCGTCGTGCCGGTCTCTTTAAGCGGAGCGACGGGAATTCCAAGCTGAAATTCCATCTCATGCGTTTTTCCGTCACGCCAGACTTCGAGCTTAAGCCATTCGGAAAGAAAATTTACGCACGAAACGCCAACGCCGTGCAGACCGCCTGAGACCTTATACGAATTTGAATCGAACTTTCCGCCCGCATGCAGCACGGTCAATACGACCTCGGCCGCCGATCGTCCTTCCTGCGTATGTATGCCAACAGGAATGCCGCGCCCATTGTCGATAACTGTTATTGAGTTATCCATGTGTATAGCTACCTCGATCGTGTCGCAGTAACCGGCCAGGGCTTCGTCAACCGAATTGTCAACAACCTCGTATACCAGATGGTGAAGGCCGATGTCGCCAGTCGAGCCGATATACATAGCCGGGCGCTTTCGCACGGCATCCCGCCCCTCAAGAACCGTGATCGCATCTGCCCCGTAATCTGTCTTTGCTTTAGCCAATTTAATAACCTCTGTTTAGATCAATAAAAATACTCCCGCTCTAAGACCCTTTTTCTTTAACTTGCGGCAGGCTTGTAAGAGGAAAAAATACCCCTTGGAACAATAGAATATTATAGCATTTTTGGCAGATATTTTACAGCCGTCAAAAGTAATAAAAGCCTTTATTTTATCGCATTTCCGCAAGTCCCGCGGCAACATTGAAGACGGCCCCACCGGCAGAAAAATTCTCGACAAAACTTTCTTTTGAAGTAGTGAGAAATGTCTGTGTTTTTCCGGACAAGAATTCGAGCAGATGGCCGATGCGCTTGTAATCGAGTTCGGCATCGATATCGTCGAGCAGAAACAGCGGATATTCGCCGCGGGTCGCCTGATAAACTGCGATGTTAGCAAGCTGAAGCACGAGCATCGCACTCCGTTGCTGGCCGGCCGACCCAAACTTTCTGAGTTCGCGACCGTCGAATAAGATCTCAAGATCGTCACGATGTGGGCCTATCAGAGCGTGGCCGGCAACGGTCTCGGCTTGTATACGTAAGCTCAGGCGTTCGGCGATAAGCGATTCGTAGGCAGAAAGATCGCCTTTGCCCTCGAGCGACGAAATGTACCTGATCGAGATCTCTTCGCCGCCGAGAAGACGCGATTCCAGCACATCGTTCAGCCTCTCGATAATACGGACGCGGCCTCGATGAATGCGTGCCGCGAGGCCGGCCAGCTGCTGGTTCCAGGGCCGCAGCGTTTCGACGATCTTTTCCAACGGCAGATCGTTGTCGCGGGCCGTTTGCAGCAATGCGTTCTTTTGCTTGATAACCCGAGAATAATCGGAAAACGTCTGAACGAACGGCGGCGACAGCGAGACGATCGCATCATCCAGAAATCGTCGGCGTGACTCGGGATGACCGCGGATCACGTCGAGAATGTCTGAGTTGAACACGACGGCGTGAAGTTCGCCGAGATAATCGTGCAGAGTTTCCTTTTTTCCATTGATGCTCAGGATCTTGCTGCTGCCCTGAAGTGCGACCTGAAGCTCGCGTGTGATCTCTTCGGATTGACGGACGCGGCCACGAACGATAGCCAGATCTTCAGCGAATTTTATCGATTCATGCGGCCGTGAAGTTTTAAATGACCGCGTTGTCGCCAAAAGATAGATCGCCTCGAGCCAATTTGTCTTTCCCTCGCCGTTATCGCCAATGAGAATATTGAGGCCGAAACTGGCCGTGAGCGAGCCGCTAAGATTGCGAAAATCAATGACTTCGGCCGATTCGAGAAGCATTTTAAGGATTTTACCACACGACGCGAAGACGCTCTTTGTGTCGCCCAACAGTAGATGTGACACGAACTTAGGCATGGGCGAAGAATGGCGACAGAAGTGGATCCCGCTACTTCATGTTTTTTAGCCAACGCTGGCGGCCTAACCTACAGTCTAAAAATTCTTTCCTCATTTCTGGATTAATCCTTCATTAGGACTTTACTTTAAATAGAAGGGTGTTCAACACTCTTAAACGGATTCCAACACCGTTTCTCGCCGTATTCATGAAATTTCTCATAATCATTGCAATCGTTTTCACTTTCTCGCTTTCTCTTTGCGCTCAGCAACAGGCGCAAATGCTGAAGAACGGCGATGCGGCACCTGTTTTTTCCGGCCAGAAAATGGACGGCACGCCCTATGATCTGTCACAGCTGCAGGGAAAGGTGGTCGTACTCACCTTTTGGTCGACGCGATGTGCGATCTGTCACAGCGAGATCCCCAAATTGAATCAGGTCGTCGACCGATACCGCGACAAGGATGTCGTTTTTGTAGCCGCGACGATGGACAGCGAGCCGAAGATCCAGGCATATCTCAAAAAGACGCCTTTCAATTTCACGATAATGCCGAACGCCTTTGGAATGATGCTGCAGTATGCCGACAAGGATCGCAGCGGCAATATCAATATGGGTTTTCCGGCCCATTTTGTGATCAACCGCCAGGGTGCGATCGCGATGCGGGCCGACGGATGGGATAAGACCGACGATCTGGATTCGAAGATAAGAGCACTCTTGTCGATGGAATAGTTTTCACTGGACCAGCGGGTCCTCCTCTTGCTTCCCGGTCGTGATGAAAGCGGCCGGGTTTTTTTGTTTTGAACGCAGATAGTTGTTTGCCGCAATGGTTTTGCGGTATATTTTTTGTTCGGAACTTTTGTTCCATCCGGAGAGGTAGCCTAATTGGTAAGGCAGTAGTCTTGAAAACTACCGCGAGTGATCGCTTGCAGGTTCGAGTCCTGTCCTCTCCGCCACTTTATTCCTCTTTTCTTCTCCTGATCAATAGCTCTCTGGCCGAATAATTGTAGATGAAGTCATCGATCGTTTGCTTAACAATAGGCAGCACCTCGTAATATCGTTTGGCCGACGGTCTTCGACCGTCGCGAAATCCGGTGACCAGTCTTGCACTTAAAATCCTTTTCGTTATAGCCTTAGGCGGGTGCTGAATGACGATTCATTCATAGCTTTACCGATGCCAAAACCTACACGAAACGGACGCCTCACCAAAACGGTGGTCACTGATAAGCGCGAAGCGATACTCCGCGCGGCGATAAAGGTCTTTGCCGGTAAAGGCTTTTTTAATTCGAAAGTAGCCGATATTGCCGGCGAGGCCGGGATCGCCGATGGAACGGTTTATCTATATTTCAAGAGCAAGGAAGAGATCCTGCATTCAATCTTTGACCGAACGATGGAGAGATTCATAGCCGAAGGGAAAAGCGAGCTCGCCGCCATCGACAACCCAGCTGAAAGGCTAAAACGCATTGCGCGCCTCCACCTCGAACGACTGAGCGCGGACCGCGATCTGGCGGTCGTGTTTCAGGTCGAGCTTCGCGGGTCGACAAAGTTCATGCAGGAATTCTCGGCCGCGGGATTTGCCGAGTATCTTGACATCATCCGCGGCACCATCGCCGAAGGACAGAAAAGCGGCGTATTTGCCTCGGACATAAAGCCGATCGTGTGTGCAAAAGTCTTATATGGCGCGCTCGACGAGATGGTTACGAATTGGATCCTTTCGGAAAAGAAATATCCGCTCGCGCCGATGGCCGAGCCTGTGCTGAGGATATTTTTCGGAGGAATGCTTGCCAAATGACCGAGGCCGATCAACAGTTGAATATCGCTATAACCCAGGAAGCTCCGCGCGGTAAGCCGCTGTTGGACGACGAACCTCAAACCCTTGCCGAGCTTTTCATAAAGGCCGTCCAAAAACATCGACGTCCCGACGCACTTAACTTTAAGAGAGACGGCAAATGGCGGTCTTTTTCGTCGGAAGAATTTATGACCCGTGCCGGGCATGTCGCGCTCGGGCTTTATTCTTTGGGATTGCGTTCCGGCGACAAGGCGGCGATTCTCGCGGCAAATTCGCCGGAATGGAGTTTGGCAGATGCCGGTTGTCAGTTAGCGGGTGTGATCGACGTTCCGCTTTACACGACGCTATCGCCCGACTCGATAAGATACATCGTAAGCGATTCGGGCGCAAAGCTTTTGTTTGTCGACAATCTGGCGTCGTATGAGAGAGTTTCAGGATCGCTCGGCGACTTTGCCGCACTTGCTTCACTGGTTTTCTTTCACGATGACGGCGGGAACGTCGCGAATGCGATGTCAATTGAGGGGCTCGAGGAAAGGGGCAGATCGCTGGAAGAGGAAAGGCCAACCCTGTTGGCGGAGCTCCAGACGGCCGGCTCGGCCAACGACGTCGCAACCCTGATCTATACGAGTGGGACGACGGGCGAGCCAAAGGGCGTGATGCTGACCCACGCCAACATCATCTCGAATGTGATCGATTCGGGCGAAAAATATACTTTTTCGGCCGCCGACGTACCGCTTTCGGTCCTGCCGCTCTCGCACGTTTTCGAAAGGTCGGCGATGTATCTCTACATTTTGAACGGAATGGCCGTTCACTACGCCGAGTCGATCGACAAAATTCCTGACAACCTGCGCGAGGTGCGCCCGACGATCTTTGTCGGTGTTCCGCGTATCTTTGAAAAGGTTTATGCCCGCGCAAAACTGAATTCGGCCGAGGGCGGCAGATTTCGCGAAAGAATCTTTGACTGGGCGATCGAGACCGCAAGCTATTGTGCCAGGGCTAAAGAAGACGGGCGGCCGATATCGATCATAATGGCTTTTAAACATACACTTGCCGATCGGCTCGTTTTTTCAAAGCTTCGGGATTTCTTTGGCGGGCGCCTTCGGTATTGCATCACGGGCGGGGCAGCCTTGTCGGATGATATTTATCTTATTTTTATGGGCGCCGGAATACCGCTCATGCAGGGTTACGGGCTGACCGAGACGTCACCGGTCGTATCGTCAAACAATCCTTTTGAGGTGAAAGTCGGAACTGTCGGAAAACCGATACGGAATACAAAGATACGAATAGCAAGCGACGGCGAGATCGAAGTCTCGGGACCGGGCGTCACCCCTGGCTATTACAACAAAGAAACCGCGACACTTGAGGCATTTACCGCCGACGGATGGTTCCGCACCGGAGATATTGGCGAAATAGATACTGAGGGGTTTTTACGGATCACGGATCGAAAAAAAGAACTGCTCAAAACATCGGGCGGTAAATATATCGCGCCATCGCCGATCGAAGGCATGATCAGAAGTTCGCGTTTTGTGAATCAAGTCGTGCTGATCGGTAATGAACGGAAATTTCCGGCAGCACTGATCGTTCCGAATTTCGAAATGCTTCGGTCATATGCCAAACATAAGAACCTCGACCTTAGAACGCCTTCACAATTTTGTTCCAGCCCCGCTGTCAACGACCTCATGGAGAGGCAGATCGAAAGCAAGACCGAAGCCCTTGCTCAATACGAAAAGGTAAAAAAATTTGTGCTCTTGGAAAATGAATTGACCGTCGACGGCGGTGAAATGACACCGACATTAAAGATAAAGCGGCGCGTCGTGGATGAAAAATACAAAAGCCTGATCGACAGGCTCTATGAAGAAAACTGATCGCTATCAATAAAGCACGCGTGTAGGTAAGGCATTGCCCAATCCGCCCAGGGCCGAGCGGCCGGCGCCTGTTACGATCTCAAGAACTGTTTGGGCGATGCTCTTTTTGGCTTTGTCCACCTCGACAATGTCGTAAGGCTCAAGCATCAGATCTTTTTGTTGTTCCTTACGTATCAGATCGTAGTTGGCCGTGATAACATCGCGGTCCTTCGAATTCGGCTTCAGGCGATAGATCTTGATGTCTTTGGTCTTTGCCTCGCGCCGTACACCGCCAACTTTTGCGATCGCCTCTGCTAACGAAAGGCCTCTCTCTTTCAGATAAATTCCCTGAGGGGTCATGACCTCACCGGTGATGTAGACCGGGGCAGCTTTTTGGACTAACACTATATCGCCCGGGTAAATCACCGGATTGGCTTCGTCCGATCCTGTTCGAAGCCCGATTAAGCTGTACATCCGAGAAGGAACGTCGAGCGGATCGCCGGTCGATTTCGACCAATCGGCGTCCGTTCCGCCATCAGAACATATCGGCGCCTGGGTTCGAAAGATCTGCACCATTCCGCCCGCGTCTTCGGTAACACCGCCTGAAAATGAAATAACCTCGAGAAGCGTCACGTTTCGACGAAGGTCGACTTGTGCCGGCGTACGCACCTCGCCCGATATCGTGGCTTTGGGGCGGCTGTTGCGTTCCGTAACCCGCAGACTGATCTGTGGATTTTTGAGATATTTCGAAAGCAGCTTGCTGACCTCGGTCCGCAGTGCCGGCTCGCTTAGACACTTTGCATTAATAGGCGTTTCAAAAAAAGGGACTTCGACCTTGCCATTCTGGTCGATGGTCGCGACGAAATCGTATTGAGGCTCGCCGAGTACTTTAACCGTGATCACGTCGCCGGGTCCGACCAGATAAGCCTGCGGTGTGTCGACCAATGCGGACGGCAATTGTGCCGTGGCAAAATATGCGAAAAACAATGTAAGAATGAGCGGGCAAAAATATTTTACGTGCATCACAAAAACCTCGAACAGGGCGATTGACGAGAATATCCTACAAACGCTTTTGATTCAACCTTTTGATGGAACCGTTGCCCGTTTATGACAATTACTGTTTAATGACGGCCCTTTCGCGACTTCTTATTGACATCACTCGCTTTGCCGATGTAAGTTCGAATTACGGGCCTTCCCCCGGCTCCGACCAACGCGAAGTGCATAATAAGAAACAGCTTTCCGAAATGATCTGGTTCCTGCGGCGTCCGGTACAATTTCTGGCCGATATAACCGTTTTGTGCGCGGCGTTTTTTATTGCCTACCTGCCGGCAGTAAATATTCGTCTCGGTGATTTTTATGTGGACGTAGCTTTGACCCAGCTGCCGTTCGTCGTTTTTGTTCAATTCTCATCGCTTTATCTGGTCGGCGCATATTCTATTTTGTGGCGATACGTCAGTATCGAAGATCTAAAAGTATTCGTTAAGGCCGCAATGATCTCAGGCGGATTGCTGCTGGCCCTTCGGTTCCTGCTGATGTTCACCAACTTTATCCTTTGGCAGGTCCCGATCTCGGTCATCCTGATCGACACGACATTTGCATTTGGCGGTTTGCTGGCCCTTCGGGTCATTCGGCGATTCTTTTATGAGGTCGCCGAAAAAGAACCGTATTTTGTCGGACGACGGCGATTGGTGCGCAAACCGGCGCTCTTGGTAGGCGCGGGACGAATGGGAGCAACCCTTGTAAAAGAGGTTGGCGGCCGGGCTGATGCCGAGCTTGAGATCCGGGGCCTTGTCGATGACGATCTCAGGAAAAAGGGCGGCAGCGTCAGCGGCCATAAGGTTTTGGGAACGACCCATGATCTTCCGCGGCTGGTCGACGAGCTTAATATCAAACAGGTGGTGATCGCGATCGATCATGCCCAGGGCAAGGAGATCAGACGCATTATCGATATATGCCGCGAGATCCCGGTAAAGGCCCAGATCGTGCCGAGCCTCAACGAGATCGCCCACGGGCGGGTATCGGTCAGCCGGATCCGTGACGTTCAGATCGAGGATCTTTTAGGCCGTGAACCTGTCAGTCTCGACGACGAGAATCTTCACGATTTTTTGACCGGGCGCGTCGTTATGGTGACAGGTGCGGGCGGATCGATCGGTTCGGAATTGGTAAGACAGATCATCAATTACTCGCCGAAAACCATTCTTTTGGTCGAACGGGCCGAGTATTTCCTCTTTCAGATCGAGCGAGAGGTAGCCAATGTTGAGGGCGTGGAGGCCGTTCCGCTTATTGCCGACGTCGGCGACGAACCGCGATTGCGCGAGATCTTTGCCAAATATCGGCCCGAGGTAATTTTTCATGCGGCGGCGCATAAACACGTTCCACTGATGGAATCGAACACCGTCGAGGCGATCAAAAACAACGTTCTTGCGACCCAGTGCCTTGGCCGGTTGGCCGGTGAATTCGGCGCCCGTGATTTTGTATTGATATCTACCGATAAGGCTGTAAATCCCTCTTCGGTAATGGGAGCCTCAAAACGGATCGCCGAGATAATCGTCCAGAGCCTTAACAAAACCTTCGCTACCAATTATGCAGCGGTACGCTTTGGGAATGTGCTCGGTTCTGCCGGATCGGTCGTTCCGATCTTTCGCGAGCAGATCGAGAGAGGTCAGCCGATCACGGTTACCGACCCCGAAATGACCCGGTATTTTATGACCATTCCTGAAGCGTCCCAGCTCGTATTACAAGCCGGCGCGCTGGGAAGCGGCGGCGAGATATTCGTGCTGGATATGGGCCGGCCGGTGCGGATCCTTGACCTTGCCGAAGATATGGTCCGGCTTTCGGGGCTTACGCCGTACGAGGATATAGATATTGTTTTTACAGGCGTACGCAAAGGCGAAAAACTCTTTGAGGAACTGGAGATCACGGGCGAAAATCTCGAAAAAACACGCCATCCAAAGATCTTTATCGGTAAAATAGCGACCTATTCGACCGAGGACGTCTCGCGAATCACCGCAGCGTTTTCAAAGGCGGTCGACACGTCGGACGAAGCACTGATCCGGCGCCTCTTTAACGAATTTTTGCCGGAAGCTTCGATCGGGTCTGCCGAGAGATCAACCGCTTCCGAATCACTTGAGGCAGACCACGAGACCATGTTTGCTCCGCCGCCGACAAGATTGGGCCTTGCCGATTGAACTTCAATTAGTCAAAGATCGAACCTGCCGCCTCTGCCTGCTGTCTCATTTCCCGGCATTTTCGCCTGACAGTCGTGGTATATATTTAAGATACTGCAGAACCGATCCGCGATCGGCGTGTGAACATTTATTATGATCCAGCCAAAGGTCTCAAGAAGCCGTATTTCCCGCAAAGCAGCGTCTTTCACCGAGTCGGTCATCCGTGAAATGACTCGCGAAGCGATGACGTTCAGTGCGGTGAATCTGGGCCAGGGTTTTCCGGATTTTGCTGCACCCGAGGACATCAAACAAAAAGCGATGGAGGCGATCGCCGCCGATCATAATCAGTACGCTATCACGTGGGGCGTAAAGAGCTTTCGTGATGCGATCGCGGATAAAGCGAAGTGGTTCCTGGGTCTCGAGGTCGATCCGGAGACAGAGATAACCGTCACATGCGGCTCGACCGAGGGCATGATAGCCGCGATGATGGCAACGGTAGATCCCGGCGACGAAGTGATCGTTTTTGAGCCATTCTATGAGAATTATGCGCCGGACGCGATCCTGTCTGACGCCCGGCCGCATCACGTCGCGTTAAGGCGTCTGGGTCAGGGATTTGAGTTCGACCGCGAGGAATTGCGGGCAGCGTTTAACGAAAAGACCAAAGCGATCATTATCTGTAACCCAAACAATCCCACTGGCAAGGTATTCACCCGCGAAGAATTGATGTTCATTGCCGAGCTTTGCACAGAGTTTGACGTTCTGTGTTTTACCGACGAGATCTACGAACACATTCTGTACGACCAAAACGCTGCCCCCAATAATGATCCGGTCGCGCGTGAACATGTCTGTATGGCCGCACTGCCGGGAATGCGCGAGCGAACGGTCGTCGTCAACTCGCTGTCAAAGACCTATTCGGTCACCGGCTGGCGTGTGGGTTATTGTATCGCGCCGCGGGATATAACGTCGGCCATTCGAAAAGTACACGATTTTTTGACGGTCGGTGCAGCAAATCCGCTTCAGCACGCCGGCGCGTATGCACTCGGTCTGCCACTCGAATACTACGCAAGTTTGAAGAGCGAATATCAGCGAAAACGCGACATTATCGTGCCGGTGCTCAAAGAGGCCGGCTTTGTGTGCGAGGCTCCGGAAGGCGCTTATTATGTAATGGCGGACATTTCGCCATTTGGTTTTGAGAATGACATCGAGTTTACAAAGCATATGATTCGCGAGGTGGGTGTTGCGGTCGTGCCGGGTTCATCGTTCTATCACGACCCGAAATTGGGATCCCAATTGGTTCGGTTTTGTTTTTGTAAGATGGACGAAACTCTCGAGGCCGCTGCCAAGCGTTTGTCCCGGTTATCCGGATAATTGCGTTTCGATGTGACCAGATCCGGCAAAAGCAACCTTCGCACCGGTCACAAGCAACAAATTAAGACAGAGCAGGTAGAACTTCTCGTTAGGAATTATTTCCCAGTTTAATAAATATATGGAGGTTATATGATTCGTAGATCATTGGTCGTTGTTCTTTTCGCTCTGGTCTCTTCCGCAGCGGCGACCGCCCAAACACCGGAGCCGAGACAAGACAGCGAGACAAAGGCATTTTCGATGTTCTTTGACAGTAACTCCGGATTTCTAGGCATAGAGACCCAGGAAATTACCAAAGACAATTTTTCTAAATTCGGGCTTCGCGACGTAAACGGTGTCGCGGTCGGCAAAGTGATAGACGGCTCGCCCGCCCAAACCGCAGGGCTGCAGCAGGGCGATGTGATCACAAAGGTCGACGGTGAATCGGTCACCAGCGTTCGAAAGCTGACGAGGCTGTTGAGTGAGGTGGCTGCCGATCATCAGATACAGTTAACGGTCTATCGGAACAGAGCAGAGCGGGAACTGACGGCAACGCTTGGAAGACGGCCGATGCCCAAATTCGATCAGGGCTCATTTTCAATGACATGGCCGGACAGAGACGTTATCGAATTTCCAAAAGCGCCGGATTTCCCGCAGGGCTTTCGTCCGATGCCCGGAACTCCGGGAATGCCGGGCCAGCCGTTCGAGAACTTTCAGTGGCAGATGGGCCGCTCGCGTCAGATCGGCGTCGGGATCACGCCCTTGACAAACCAGCTTAGCGATCACTTTGGCGTAACGAACGGTGTGCTGATAAACGACGTCCGGCCTGATTCGCCGGCGGCTAAGGCTGGTCTCAAAGCAGGCGATATAATTGTCGAAGCTGACGGTAAGATGTTGAAAGGGGAAGGTGACCTGGTCCGTGCGATCAGCGAAAAGAAGGACGGTGATGTCGAGTTGACGATCGTAAGATCACGAAGCCGCCAGACAATTCGCGTAACGCCGGAAGCGGCAAAGCCGGGGTTCGATAACTTTTTCGAATTTGGCGGTGACGATAACGCCCCCAGGATCTTTCGCCAGCAGGATATGCCCAAGCCGCCCGCGACGCCAATGCCGATGAATAAATTATTCTTTCCTGGTAAGGTAATTTAAGGTCGGTAAAACTAGCACGAAACAAAAAAGCAGGCGCGGAGTGGCCTGCTTTTTTGAACCTCTATTTAATTTTGTCCCTGTTGTTTTCGAAGCGCTTCTTTGGCGAGCTCATTTGCCTCATTGCTGTAATCGCGGGCTTTTTCCATTATCTTGGCGTAATTCTCGCTTCGTTCCTTGAAATCGGTTTTGACCTTTTCTCTGAGCTGATCGTTTTTGGGGTCGTAATTATCGCGCAGCAAACGGGCCGCCTGTCGATACTCCTCAAAGGCCTCCATTTGTTTTCTCAGTGCTTCTTCTTTCAGCCTCAGGTACTCTTTGTAATCACTATTTATGTTCATGTCCTGGGCCTTTGCGATCTTGTCGACCGCGCTTTTGCCGTGATCAAAACCGTCGTTGATCGTATAAACGACATCATCCGAGATCTTTTTGACGTCGTCGGCATTATTTGCCTCGAGGGCTTTTTTTATTTCCTGTCGCTTATTCTCGTTTTTATCGTAGAGCACCTTGATCGCTTTGAGGTCCTGATTGGCCTCAACTACGAGCTGCGCGGCTTCGCTCGTTTCGTCGGCCGGCCCAAGAATGTCGAGCCCGCCAGAGCGGCCCGCACTTTTGCATGCACCGGTAAAACCTGCCGTTAAACAAACGAGAAGCAGACAATATCTCAATAATGATGACCGAGAGAAAGTGTGGTGCATTCGACCTATTAAATCACGAATATCAAAAAAACGCACCGAATTTCGGGCGACGGTCAGCCTAGCATTCGGACGCCCTGGTTACCGCGTCGGCGCCAGATAAATCCGTCGAGAACGTAGTGGGTCAGCTGCGGCACGGCAAGCAGAGGGACCAGATCGACCTTCCACTCTGACCAATTCCAATCGCTGCCAAATATCCATTGCCGTTCGTGCCAAACGCCGCGGTTCCAGAGCAGCTCGTCGAAGTAAGCGATCGCCCACAGCGTGGTGAGAAAAACGAACCAGTTTTGCGAGAGCGTTCTGTAAACATGGCCGGTCGATTCCCGCCGGACCTTTGTGTACACCCAGATCAAGGCAAAGTAAGGAACGCCGTGGATGATCACATTCGTGACCGTAAACGCATAGTCAGAGTTGAACCAGACAATACCCAGATACCAGCAGACAGCCGTCGTTGCGACAACGAGGTCTTTGCCGGGATTAACGAATCCTCTGACAACATACAGGTATACGGATTTTGTGAAATAGGCGGTCAGACAGAGAATGTAGATCGGCCAAAGGACGTCGGAAACGATGCCCGGCAGCGATACGAAATCATCCTTCACGAACCACTCAAAATTCCTCGGCAGCCGTGTCATCCAAAACGCCAGCGGATAGACCGTCGCCAAGTACACGGCCGCCGCGTCGATCCACCACGTCCAGCGTTCAGTTTCGTTCAGTTTTCGCCGGTAAAGCGCGACCCAGCCGTATTGCTGCCGGACAAAATGAAAAACTGCGACTGCAGCCAGCACGCGCCAGAATGTCAACTCACCCTCTGAATACAGCGCGACACCGACCGCGTAGCCTGCTGTCGGAACAAGTATGTAAAGCCACAACCGACGCTTTAATTCCTCGACGTCAAAATAAACCCGAAAACTAGTGGACCAGACATGCGCGACATCTATCAACAGCACAGCAGAGATCCACGTCCAGTCCGGCGATTCTTCGTTCAATATCCCGAGCAGCCAGCCGGCCCAGAGCAGCAACAATGCCAATGCTGCACTGCCGAGAAAAACCGACAGATCTGTCGTTTTGGAAAAAAGCCACATACCGCTGGCAGCTTGCGGCTGGACAATGGGATAAATCGGGCTATTTCGGTCAATTGCTTGCATGTTTCCCAGATACCGCTTCTTCGGCGGCGCGTGAACCGTGATAAAACGCCTCTTCGAACAATGCGATGCCGCTCAGGTCTGTGTGGGCGAAATGGATATTCCTATACGGCTGAAGTGCTCGCTGCCGCGTTTCGCCCCAAATAAAACCCGGACGCGGGCTTATCATCGCGTGACCCCAACGCATAATATCGATCCGTTCGCAAAGATCATAAATATCAGGGTGCGCGCGGGCAACATCGGTCAAACAAACGTCGGCCAACTCTCGCCATTCGAAATTGAAAAGCTTCGTTCGGCCGTCCGCTTCGTGACACATAGGATAGTAATAGGTAAAGATCGCCGGACCGTAGTCGATCCCTTTCTGGTGTGTCGCGTTCACGTAACCAAGCGACGGGCTCTCGTAAAAAACATTATCCCATGCGAGCGGAAAATCGCGTGCGAAACGCGGTTTTGGTCTGTCTTTCAAGAACAAATTGGCGACAAACCATGAATTATGCTGAAACTCATTTGCGGCAAAGCGCGCGTCTTTATTAAAGTCGCGGATCACGTACGGAGCCGTAAAGACCGGCGCAGCATATATCACCTTTTGACAGCGAAAACCGCGCAGTTCGCCGTTAGCAAGGCACATTACCTCCACTCCATTTTCAGTCGGCACGACCGACACGACCATGTGCGACCTTTGGATCTTATCGTTTACCGACGCCGAGATATGGTGAACAAACTTTCCGTTACCTTCGGGAAAAGTGATGAATGGCTGTGACTCTACGCCGCTTTTGCGCACCCGCGAGCAGAAATAGAACAAGCCCGCCCACGCCGAGGTCTGGTCCAGCGTTAGACCGTAATCGTCCCGACACGCGTAATCGCAATACCAAATGAGTCTCTCTGAAGTAAACCCATTTTGTCGCAGCCATTCAGCGAACGAGATCTTATCCAAAGCCTTCACCTCGGCATCGCTCGAACAATGTGCCGATGGCACGACGAAGGCGCGTTTTCCGGCCGCGTCCCGCCAATTCACCCATTGGTCCATTTGCTTTTGAAACTCGGCGAGCTGGCGTTTATCCTCATCGATGGCACCGACGGTCAAATAAAGACCTTCGTACCAGCGGCCTTTATAGAAAACTCGTTCTTCGGGTTCGCGGCATAGAAACTGTTCGGCAACGATGACGTCGCCCTCACTGGTCCGGCCCTCGGTCAACCGCATTTCATCCAGCAATTCGATCAAGTCCGAATTCTCTCGGAACGGGACCGGTAAATAATGCGCTCCCCACGGATAGCCGACCGGCTCGCCCAAACCGCTGACGGACGTTCCGCCCGGCGCCTTTTCCAGTTCAAGGATGACCAGATCCTCGACGCCTGACCGCTTCAATTTCCAGGCCGCGGACAATCCCGCGATACCGGCGCCGATGATCGCGACGTTAATGTTTTGCCATTTGTCGTCAGGCACTTCGAACGCACGGCCTTCGCGCAAGATATGCCCGAGCGAGACGCTCTGCCCGACGATCTCGCCATCGGGGAACCTGGGCGAAGAATTATCGCCGCATGCCGCTAAAGCAAACGGAGCCCCCAG
>JBDTMQ010000052.1:0-3632 GCA_039934155.1 Acidobacteriota bacterium
TAAAGCTTCGCTGCAGCTCTTTGGAAACGTCTGCATCCTCAAGCGGAACTATCCGGTCCAAAAGTTCAACGACCGTTGTATCGGCGCCAAAACGAGCGTAAACGCTGGCGAATTCGACACCCACGGCGCCCGAGCCCATAACGATCAGGGATTTAGGCACCGAGTTGAGTTCGAGTATGTGATCTGAATTTACGACCTGTTTACCGTCGGTCTCAAAACCGGGAATTGGCCTAACGACCGAGCCGGTGGCGATAATTATGTTCTTGCTTTGGATCGTTTCTTTTTTGCCGTCGGCCAATGCGACCTCTATTTTTCCGGGCCCGACGATCTTGCCGAAGCCGTTGTAAACGGTCGCCTTGTTCTTTTTCATCAGGTATGTAACACCGGCCGCGTTTTTCGCAACAACGTCATTCTTATATTTTTGGACCGACGGAAAGTCGTAAGAAAGGCCTTCGGCCTTGAGTCCGAACTTCTCAAATTCACCGGCTTTTTGATACAAATGCGCCGCATTCAACAATGCCTTGGTGGGAATACAGCCGCGAAGGCCGCATGTGCCGCCGAGCCGCGCGTCCTTTTCTTTTTCGATGATCGCTACTTTTAGGCCGAGCTGCCCGGCACGCACGGCCGCTACGTATCCGCCAGGCCCCGATCCGATAATTGCCACGTCAAATTGTTCTGCCACTGTAATGACCTCTTTAAAAATGAGTATTAATGCAAAAGATGATTATAAAATTTTCCCTTCGGGTAAGCTAGTGATGTATAAAGGATTTACGGTAAACTATCTGCATCATGAAACATTCCGCCGAGTTTGAAAGCCTTGTAAATGACGCTAAAAGCAGGATAAGAGAAGTATCGGCCGCCGATACGATCGAACGCACCCGGCACGACGCCGCCCTGATAGACGTTAGAGAAGACAATGAATGGAACGCCGGCCACGCAGCGTGTGCGGTGCATCTTGGGCGGGGAATTATCGAGCGAGATATTGTAAATGCATTTCCTGACAGATCAGCCGAGCTTATCCTGTATTGCGGCGGCGGTTTCCGGTCGGCGCTTGCTGCCGATAGTCTTCAAAAAATGGGATACGACAATGTGTTTTCAATGGCCGGCGGATGGAAGGCCTGGAAGGAATCGGAAGGACCTATTGCATAGAAGCTCGGGAAACTTTATGGACGATAAAGAAAAGGAACGGGCCCGAGCACGCGAGATCGCGGCGGACTTTGCTGAACGCGGCGATGCTACCGGATGGTTCGACGCGTTTTATAAGGAAGCCGCCGGAGACAACCAAAAAATTCCGTGGGCTGACCTTGAACCTAATAGATTTTTTAAGGAATGGGCTGAACAGCACGGTCTAAAAGGTGACGGTCGAAAAGCCCTGGTCGTCGGCTGCGGTCTGGGGGACGATGCTAAATATTTACACGATCTTGGTTTCAAGGTAACGGCATTCGACATTTCTCCGACGGCAATAGAGTGGGCGAAAAGACTGTACGCGAAAGACGATATTGAATTCGAAACGGCTGATCTCTTCCAGCCATTTCGCGGATGGCCCGGAGCATTTGAATTTGTGCTTGAGATTTATACGATCCAGCCGTTGCCGCTCGAAATGCGGCCGTCGGTGATCGACGCGATAGCGAACTTCGTCGCCCCCGGCGGCGAGCTTGTCGTCGTCGCCCGCGGCCGCGACGACAACGAAATACCGGACGAACTTCCCTGGGCCTTATCTCGTGCGGACCTTTCACGGTTCGAGAGTAACGGTCTGACACAGTTGAGTCTTGTTGAAATGCTCGGCGATGACGATGAGGAAATGCGTCGATTCGTGGTCGAGTACAAACGAAACGAGGCTAGCCGAATAACCCGCTCTGTTCGGTGAACTTGTCTTTAAGACTTGCACAAACCACGTCGCAAAGTTTATATACCGACTGGTCCGCGATCGCGTAGTAAACAGTATTACCTTGCTGTCTACGCGTGATGAGCCCCGCCTCCTGAAGCATCTTAAGATGCTTGCTCACATTCGGCTGCGTTGACGCGATGGCGCGTGTAATGTCGGTAACGTTCATCGGCCCGTCGTGCAGACTTTGCAGCAGTTGGATCCTGATCGGTTCGGACAGCACTTTAAAGCGACCCGCGATCAGCTCAACCGCTTCTTTTGCCAGCGGCCATTTATTTTGTTTCACCATAGTTGACAATATGCCGATATAGCAATATAGTTATATTCATAAACAGCATAGCAGAGTTGCCAGAGGAATTTCAACCAATGATAAAGACCACAACAGTACAAGAAATAAACGAACTAATATCCGGCGGCCGCGAGTGTCAAGTGATCGACGTGCGCGAATTTTCCGAATTCAACACGGAACGAATAGCAGAGGCGCAACCGATGCCGCTGTCCAATTTCGAAAAGCACGCCAGCGAGATAGACCATTCCAAGCCGGTCTATTTAATGTGCAGGACCGGCCGCCGCGCGGCGGACGCCGCAAAGCGGCTGCAAGTTAAGGGTTTCACGGACATTCACGTCGTCGAGGGAGGAATGCTCGAATGGGCAAAGTCGGACCTTCCGGTCGAGAAAGGCGATTCGCAGGTCTGGGCGCTCGAGCGGCAGGTCAGGTTTGCCGCCGGGCTGCTGGTTTTGATCGGCGTTTTGCTGTCTGTGCTGGTTTATCCGTATTTCGTGTGGCTGGCCGCATTTATCGGGGCAGGACTGATCTTTGCAGCGGTCACCGACACGTGCGGAATGGCGATGGTGCTCGCTCGTATGCCGTGGAATAAGGGTCCGGTGACCTGTGAAGCAACAAAGCCGCAACGAGTGTCCAACTAAAAGAAAATGTCGATAATGTTCATCATAGGGCTGGTACTAAGCGCCCTGATCGGCCTTTCGCTTGGCCTGATCGGCGGCGGCGGGTCAATTCTGACCGTGCCGATATTGGTATATTTTCTTGGCGTCGGACCGCACGAGGCTGTTGTGATGTCGCTGGCGGTTGTGGGCGTGACGAGCCTTTTCGGCTCATATCTTCATTATCGCAAGGGGCAGGTCGATTTTCCGACTTCGTTTTCCTTCGGCGTCGCAGGGATGGTCGGAGCGTTTGCGGGCTCACCACTCACAAAGTTGGTGTAGCCCGCGACGCTTTTGCTGATTTTCGGCATGTTGATGATAGCGGTAGCCGCGTCGATGCTTTTGCGCGGAAAGCGTGAGGCATCCGAGGTGCACGATCCGCATCCGATCCAGGGCATTCTCGCCGGTTTCGGCGTCGGCGGCGGCTTTCTCATCGTTCCCGCGCTCGTGTTGTCCAGTGGGCTTAATATGAAAAAGGCTGTCGGTACGTCACTTTTCGTCATCTTTCTAAATTGTGCCGCCGCCCTCGTCGGACATCTGAGTGAAAGCGGTGTGGATATTTCGTTAACATCGGAGTGACCGCGCTCGCGGCCGGAGGTGTTGCCGCCGGCAGTGCTCTGTCACGACGAATACCGGCACACTACTTGCAAAAAATGTTTGCGATCCTGGTTTTGGGTGTCGGTATCTTTCTGATAGTGAAAAACTACGCAGCAGGTTCGTAAGACTGGTAAAATGTTCGCACATACTAACAGGTGATCTTATGCAATTCAAACAATTTTATTTAGGTTGTCTTTCACACGCTTCT
>JBDTMQ010000053.1:0-2311 GCA_039934155.1 Acidobacteriota bacterium
TCACGTTGACTCTCTTTCCAGATGGCTCGGATCCGATATTGAAGTAGAGTGGCCCGACCTCGTTCTTATTTATTACAATGGCTTGCCTCTCGGGCAGACGGCCGTTTATGACGGTGCCGGCTATAACTTCGTAGTTTCGGCAGATTATGTTCCCGGAAGCGTCGCTCCAGATCCTTCCTTCATCGATCTACAGGAGCGAACAGCCGATGGAAAACGTAAATACAGACTTCGCTCAATCAATTTAAAGAGCGATTCCTAAGCTGCGACAATACGCCGCGGCTTTTGACTGTCGACCACCAGGAGCATTTGGATTGCCTTCCAGCTGGCGATCTCGATTGAATGGTCGAGGCACGTCTTTCCGAGCTGCAGCAAATGCTGGCCCGTGGCCCGATCGGTAACCGGGATCCACGTCACGACTGTCGCCGGCGTGTCGCATTTAAGCGGTGCTGAGGCAGATTCTACGATCTGTTTTTTCCGCGGTGCCGGGCATTGCGACGGCCGCGTGATACCGGCGATCATTGCAGCGGCTGAGTAAGCACCCACTTCATAGCTGTAGATCTGCATAGATTCGTTCATTCGTCATCCGTCTCCTCGAGCTCCTGCCGTCGTTCAGCTGACTCGATAGAAATTCGTTGTCTTCGAAGCTTTGTCAGTGCTGCCATGTAGCCGGCCCGCGAATGTTTTAGGCGTTCGCACTCTTTCATCCGGCTTTTCGCGAGCCATTTGTAATATTCAAGATCCCGCTGCATTTGGACGTAGTTCGTTGCCATTTGCTCGGTAGCGTCCGCTATCCGGCACATGGCTCCGATCTGAATTGTTTCCACAGTGGGATTGTTAACTTCGAATGCATTGCGCGAATAAGCTCTAAAATCAACCATGTCCGCCCTCCTTAGCTCGCCTTGCGCAGTTTGAAAGTCTGCGGGCGGTTCTCGAAAAACATCTTGGTTCGGATCGCGGCGCCGATGACGCGTTTCTCGCCGAACTGTTCCATCGAGATCTTGAGTGCCTCGTTGGCGATATTGCCGACGGCGAGCGGTGTGACGGCCTGGCTGGCGATAAGTTCGATCGCCTCTTCGTCAAAAAGCTGGTCGATGTCGGCACCGATCAATTTGAGACGCCAGGCGAGGTAATCGGCAGCATGCTCGGCGAATGGTGGCATGTGGACCGGCACGATCCGCTCGTAGATCTCCTGGAACAGCGGCTCGCGCAGACGTGAGATCAGCAGCGGTTGAGCGAATATCACGACGCCGAGATAACGCTGAAAACCGCCCGAGTTCATCTCGAGAAAGTTCTTGAGGCTGGACAGGGCCTTATCGTTGAGCCGGTGGCCTTCGTCGATGCCTATCGCGACGCGGGTGCCGTTCTTGTAAAGCCGGCTGAGCAGCTCTTTGACAGCACGGCCGCGGCGGACGGACGATCCCGGAACAGGTGCATCAAACGCCTGCAGGATCGATTCGGCGATCGACATCGGGCTGATATAGGCCATGTCGAAAAACTCAGGCCAAACGATCACGAGATTGCTCTCGGTCTCGATCTGATCCTCGATCAAGGCCCGCAGCGTCGATTTGCCGGAACCGATCGGGCCGATGACGCTGACGAAGCCCTGGTACCGTACAGCGTCGACGACGCGGTCGATCACCTGGCGAAGGGTCGGCGAAATGAACACCTCGTCGCGGCTCGCCGGCGGGTCGGTGAATGGATCTTTTGTCAGGCCGAAATATTTAATGGCCTGAGGGCTGAGTTCGAGGCGTTGGCTGATCATGGGCTTGTATTCTCCTTCTTCAAAAGCTAAGAGCATCGCGTCGTCGATCTCCTTTTTATCGAGACCGCGGGCGATCAGAAATTTTGTGAGACAGCTGACGAGCTTCGGGTAGAGCTCGGCCTTCATCTCGTCAGACACCTTGCCGTTCACTAGGCGGTGAAGCGTCGAGCGGCTGGTGAATTTCACGCCTTCGTCGAGCATGCACGTCTGGATCTGCGCGAGGCTGATGGCGTAACGGTTGAGCAGCTGACCGATCGGCGTCGGCGCATGCTGCCGTTTATTTGGGTTGGGTTGTAGTGTTCTTAATGACATGGCTGTTATGTGGCTGCGAAGTGAGCGTGAAAATCCCTCCTAACTAACCGCTCGCAGCGGCGATTCGCGGACGAGAATGTCCGTATTCCGTTGTTTGACAGCCTCTTCGATCAGAGACGAAGCCAGGCTGCCTTCGCGGCCGGGAAAAAGACCGAGCAAAAATGCTTTGGCCTCATCCACGCCGCCATCAAATTGATTTGAGAATTCGGCCACTGCCTCCCAATAGCTCATCGATTT
>JBDTMQ010000054.1:0-7015 GCA_039934155.1 Acidobacteriota bacterium
GTCCGCAATGATGCGGACGACAGCGTTCCCGGCTTCGATCATCGCTCAGATGATGGCCAAAGGTGACATTCTTCAGCGCGGTGCAACACCTCAGGAAAAGGCGATCGATCCCGTAAAATTTGTTGCCGAGCTATCGAGGCGGAATATCGCGCTCAAAGAAGGTTAAAAGTGCCGGCATTATTTTTGTCCCGGCCTGAATCGAGTGACCGCCTCAGCATCAACATCTGAGCGCGAAAAAGCTACCTTTTTCAATTCACCTTTGGCGAACATTTCTGCTTGATCGCTAAACCACGGCGAATCGGGCAACCGGCTTTCGCCGTAGGCTAATACTGAATATGCCCGCGGGGTATCGCCAAATTCGACGGCCAGTATCCATCCATCTCCTGAATTTGCCGCGAGCTTTCCATCCGGTTCCCGAGTAAAAGACAAAATTCGGAAACAGCCGAGATCGTTTCCGCACCCGCCTACGGGTACATCGACTTTTCCACGGCGGACGCGATGAACGTCGCCCCACGAAATATTGAAACTTCCGTAGCGGCGTTTGGTCTCGTCGACCGCCCACGCAAACGAATCTGCAGCGCGCGTTTTGTCGGCTAAACCGGCGGGTGTTGTGAATGGCTCCGACGCGGTCCACACTTTCGCGAACCGTTTGTTATCCGGCAGGACATTGCGTTCAGGAGGGCGAATACCCGAATAATGCTGCCACCATATCTCGAACAGGGTCGACCCGCGGCTGTCCGGCGCGGCTGTATTGTCCCAGCTTTCTATCAGCTTGAGTGCTGCTGCAACATCGCCCGTTGGGTTTGTTGCTTTTACCGCCAATAAGAGGTCGGGTTTTACGCGGTCAGCAAGCAGCATTCGGTAATTGTGTTTCAGTCGGACAATGTCTTCGAGGCTGAATTTTTCGTCGCCGCTGATCAGTTGGATTGCAAGCTGACTCCGCAGCGAAAGTCTGGGCCCTTCAAAATTAGGATAGGCGTTTTTTGTATCGACGGCGTCGCGTACGTTCGTGTAATGCGGCGAGCTGTTTTCGTTGTGAATATATCCACCCTTGGGATTAAGAACCTGCGGAAGCGATTCGAATGGTACTAACTTGGTCCATACGTCGGCGGCGCCGTGCGCCGGGATCGCCGTCAGATCATCCGGCGCGGTTTTGGGAAGCACCGGCAGCGAGGCATTCCAAACAAAATAGATATTCCCCTCTCGGTCGGCATATGTGAAATTTGATGTCGGGCGGGCGCGCATTTTCATTGCGGACTTCCATTCGGTGAGCGTTTTTGACCGCATCATTCGCAAAAACTGTTCGCCCGCGCGATACTCACCATCTCCCGCAAATTTGTAGATATAGATCTTGCCGTTCCCTCGATAAATGACCGGTCCCATCGAAGTCGACCAAGACTCGCGTGTTTCGGTCGAGATCCCGTCGCCGTTTCGAAATGAAACGGTCAACAATTCACGTTGAAGCGGCACCGACCTTCCGTCGAAAAGATAGCTGTCGGGCCTCTTCGAATCAGCATCCAGCGAATAAAACTCGTCAAGGTCCTGTGAATTATTCGTCGTCGACCAGCCCAGATCGCGGTTAAATCCGCCGACGACAAGAAAGGGCCCGCCGATACGAAAGTCCCCGTAAAAGTCGATTAAGCCGGGAACCGTCATATGTGCCTCGTAATAGCCCGCTGTCCACTGCAGATGCGGATTGCGGAGCAGGATCGCCTTGCCGGACTTTATTCGGCTGGGAGCAAAAGCCCACGCGTTCGAACCGTCATCCGGACCTTCTCCTTCGGCGGTTTCGGCGGGCGTCTGGTTCGTACTTGGCGTTGGAATCAATCGATTAAGAAATAGCCGGATCTTGCGCGCAGACGGAGGGGAGATCTCGGTCGCGGCGACGTCGACCCCGGTAAAATCGGTGGGCATTCCTTCGGGAAAGACTTGTGGATTCAACTCGATATATCTATTCAGTCCTGCGGCAAAACCTTCGTACATGTCCCGCACGTCCTTCGATAGGCGACCGTAATTTCCTTCGGTTTTTTCCCTCTGGCGCCCGACAACAAAATCCGACTCGACCCTCTGATAACCCTCGACCGTTGACCAGCGACCGCTTCCTTCGAGCACGTCCATCGCTGCCTGTCGCCCATAATCTTCGGCTTGTACCCATGCCAATGCATACCCGGCCGCCCGAAGATTTTGCGCGCGAATGTGCGGAACGCCGTGAGTAGTTCGAATGATCTCGACCTGGCGCCAAAGGTCGACCGGGCTAGAACGTGTGGGCGGTCTCTTTTTCTGTTGTGCGTGAGATGAGAAAACTGATGCGAGAAGAACGAGAAACAAAAGGAATTTATATTTCATCGGTGATTTTTACGGAGCCAGGGCAACGCAAAAAATATATCACCGGTCGGACGCCTTCGTCCATTTATCCCTTCCGCACGAAAGGAAAAAGGCCGGTCGGATCGGTTCGGCCAGCCTTTCTACGATTTTTTTGATGCATCAGACACCTGCGCCGATCAGACGCGGGTTCGCTTTTTTCTTCAAAAGTTTTCGCAGTTTCAGTCGTGCTTTGTGAAGCTGCGATTTAGACGTACCGACAGAACATCCGAGTATCTTGGCTACCTCTTCGTGTTCAAAGCCTTCGACATCATGCAGTACGAATACATTCTTGTAGCCTGCCGGAAGCTGATCTATCGCGTTCTCGAGAGCGATCTTATCGACTATAGGCATCTTGAACGGATTTTCAGTACCGTTCACGATCTGTACAGGCGTCTCACCTTCCTCGGTAGTTTTTTCGAACTTTACGGTCCGCTTTCTGAAATGCATCAAGACCTGATTAACCGTCAACCTATGCAGCCAGGTGGTGAAGGCTGAATCGCCCCTAAAGCTGCCGATCTTTCGGTAAAGTTGGATGAATACGTCCTGAGTGAGATCTTCTGCTTCATATGCGTTCTGAAGCATACGCAGACAGATCGAATAGACTCGACGATGATGGCGCTGATAGATCTCCTCAAAAGCCGACATATTTCCCTTAGCCGCGGCCTTTGTAAGATCCAGGTCGCTGGCCGAATTTATATCGTCTATCGATGCATCTGCGGCCGATCTTTCTGCGTCTGGCGCCGAAGCGTCGTTCTGCCAAACCGGGTAATTCAAAGTTTCTGTAGTCATTTCCTTATCCCCCTCGTTGTTACTAAGTCAATCACCGTGCCAAACGCAAACTTAAGCATTTAAACCACGTTTCATAAGGGTTTTTGTTGCATTTTTTGAGACATACCTTTTTAAATGCCAAACATCAAAGTCAGTTACCAACCGAAACGGTGTAAGCCGTGAAGCAAATCCTACACTTCACAATAGCGTATGGATTTAGTACGATTGTGGATTCCTTAAGGTAAGTGTTAACATTCCGTTTCTCCCGGTTCGGGGTTTCCAATGTCTGGACGCACGAAAAATTTCACGCTTCTTTTCGTCTTCCTGGCGATCTTCGTTTTTGCTGGCACTGTGTGTTCTCAATCAACTAAAAGTCTTGAGATATCTGAAGTTGATGGTCGTCCTGTTCTATTTAAGCATCTTCCAGATAGCGACGATGCGGCTCGATCGGCCCACTTTTTCAGGAGCTCGCACGACCTACGATCCGCATTCCCAGGTCAGCCTGTTCTCGAACTGATCGACTTTGCCGGCGGAACGGAAGCGGCAGCCGCGCAATACCAATCGGGCCGTATGTTAATAGTGGAATTCATTTCGCCTCAGGCATCGAGCGGGACAGATCAAAAGGTTCGAGAGTTCCTTGCCTCGCGGTCCGGACCGCCGGTCGCGTACCGACGGGTTGGAAACTACAATGTATTTGTTTTCGACGCACCGAATATCGACGCCGCAAATACCCTGATCGACGAGGTCAAATACGAGAAATCTGTCCAGTGGCTGGGCGAAGATCCCTATCTGCTTCGAAGGGTCGAGCGATATTTTGTAACGACTACCAGGGATATTTTCATCTCGACCGTCCTGTGGATAATCGGCGGAATTGGCCTTTCAGTTTTGGCCGGAATTGTAAGCGGATTTATTTTCTTCCGCTTTCGCGAGCAACAGCGCGCAAGGCGTGAGACCTACTCTGACGCCGGCGGACTAACAAGGCTGAATCTGGACGAACTTTCCGAGCCTATCATTCAGGAATAAAGATCGAGGCATTAAGGTAACGCATTCGCAAGTCGCTCGATATCTTCATTATTATTATAAAAATGCGGCGAGATCCGTAGTCGGTCCCCACGGGGACTGACGATGATCTCCTCGCGCTCTAACCGTTCCGCAACTTCGTTCGAGGACATCCCGCCTCGGTGCTTGATACATACGATGGCTGACCGCTCGCCCGGTTTTCGTGAACTTACGATGTCAAACTCCTTTCCTGCGATCAGCTCGCATAAATATCCCGAAAGTTCATCCAGATATTTTTCGATCCGGTCCGGCCCAGTATCGGTCAGCAGCTTCAAACTTTGCTCCAGACCATAAAAAAGTGCCGAACAGCCCGTTCCACTTTCCCATGCAAGCGTATTCGGCTTGAACGGTTGTTCGCGATCGGCAAAGTCCCATGGCGTCTCTACGCTGATCCAACCCACTAGTGCCGGACCGACACGTTCCCGAGCACGATCGGAAAGATAAAGGAATCCGCAGCCCTCGGGTGCACACAGCCATTTATGACTAGCCCCAGACGCGATATCTACAAATTGCCCGGGCAGGTCGATATTCATTGCACCGAGAGCTTGTATGACATCGACGGCAAACAGTGCATCGGCGGCCCGAACGGCACGCCCGATGCGCTCTAAGTTTGCACGAAAGCCCGAGGCAAACTGCACCGCACTGATCGCTACCAATCGGGTCGAGCTGTCGATCATCGAAACAAGCTCATCCTCATCAACGCGGCCGTCAATTTCTCTGCATAGGCGCAGCTCGACACCAAACTCGTCCCTGACGCGCCGCCAGGCATAATAATTTGCAGGAAACTCGTTCTCAAAACTGACGATGTTATCGCCCGGCTTCCAGGCAATTCCGGCGGCTACGGCAGCAAAACCGTCAGATGTATTTCGCGTGAAGGCCAGATCTTCGCTTTGCACCGAAAGCATGTCAGCAAGCAGCGATCGGGCTCGTGTTTTGGTCGCTATCCAATCCGCATAATTCTTCGACCCGTGCTGAGAAACGTCTGTCAACTGGGAGCGAACGGCATCGACGGCAGCGATAGGAATAGTTGAAACAGCCGCGCTGTTAAGATATGTGTGGAATCCTAAGGCAGGAAATTGCGAACGAATAGCTGTATCCATAGTCTGACGCCGACGGAAGATTTGTTTTGACAAAATAAGCCAGGACGGCTAAGTTTCTAGTTTGGTTTGTAAAGCAAACCGTTGCTGTAATTTCCAGCATCGAATCATTTCGATTATGTTCGATTTTCAGAAGAAAAACCAATTCGAGTTTGGGCAGGTCTCGCCGACCGACGACCGCGATATCGAGGTTGTCCAGCTTCGCCGCGAATCCCGACAGGGGCTGTGGACCGAAAGCCTCGGCCTGATCCGCGATATATTTCTGATCATCGTCGTATTTATTTTGATCGGCGTGTTTGCCGTTCAACCCGTCATTGTCGAGGGTACGTCGATGCTGCCACAGCTTCACGACGGCGAGAGACTATTGGTTAACAAGCTGGTTTACTACAAATTTGACAGTGTCAGTTGGGGCCACCTGGAACGGGGCGACATTGTTGTCTTTTGGTATCCGAAAGAGCCGGACAAAAGCTATGTCAAGCGTGTCATCGGTCTGCCGGGCGAAACAATAGAGGTCAAGAATGGTATCGTTCTGATAGACGGCCGAGAGCTTCACGAAGACTATTTGGATCACGACTATAATCAAACTTTGCCGAGTTTCTCACCGAAAAAGGTCGAAGAACATCATTACTTTGTAATGGGTGATAATCGCGACAATTCATCCGATTCGCGATATTGGGGACAAGTGCCCGAGAAATATATCTACGGCAAGGCATTCTTTCGATATTGGCAGCCATCTCACATGGGCTTTCTCGAGCACGGCGAATACGACCTTCCGACAGATGAAAAGATGAACGACGTTCGGGCCGAGCATGAGGACGAAGAGTAAACTGCCCAGGTTTACGTTTTAGTTAATGGATCATTCAGTAAAAGCAATTCTGGTGCTTGAGGACGGCCGCTCGTTCACAGGGCTTTCATTCGGCGCCGAAGGCGAGACATTTGGCGAAATGGTTTTTAACACCTCGATGACCGGGTATCAGGAGATACTGACCGATCCCAGCTACGCCGGTCAGATCGTCTGCATGACCTATCCCCAGATCGGTAATTACGGAGTTAACGAAATAGACGTTGAATCACGACGAATTTGGGCCGAGGGTCTTGTGGTTAGAGAAGCCAGCCGTATAGCCTCAAACTGGCGTTCCACCGAAACACTCGATGCATATCTGAAACGCAACAAGATCGTCGGTCTAGAACATATAGACACGCGAGCCCTCGTCCGACATATTCGTGACAAAGGAGCGATGCGGGCGGGACTCTCTAGCATTGATCTCGATCCCAACTCCCTCCTTGAAAAGGTACTCGCGTCGCCGGTTATGACTAACCGTGAGCTTGCATCGGTCGTGACGATCGAAGGTTCATTTGTATACGAGGCGGCAACGGTGGAAGAAGAGCGTAAGACTGATCCACAATTCCACGTCGTGGCGTTCGACTTTGGTGTAAAGACCAGCAGCCTTCGTGAATTCTCGAAATTCGGATGTCGTATAACTGTGGTTCCGGCCGATACATCCGCTGAGGAAGTGCTGGCACTCAAACCTGACGGTATCTTTCTATCAAATGGACCAGGTGATCCGGCATCGATGAGAACGGTTGTGGATGAGATCAAAAAACTCGCCGAGAGCCACACGCCAATGTTCGGCATTTGTCTTGGCCACCAGTTGATCGGATCGGCATTTGGCGGAGCAACCTACAAGCTGAAATTCGGCCACCGCGGCGGCAACCAGCCGATCAAA
>JBDTMQ010000055.1:0-3656 GCA_039934155.1 Acidobacteriota bacterium
AAAGACGGTCGGAGATCGAACTTCAGAAATCGAACATACTATTGATCGGCCCGACCGGAACGGGGAAGACACTGCTTGCTCAAACGCTCGCCAGGGTTCTTAGTGTTCCTTTCTGTATTGTCGATGCGACCAGTCTGACCGAGGCCGGCTATGTCGGCGAAGATGTCGAAAACATTCTCTTGCGTTTGCTCCAGGCTGCCGGAAACGACGTTGAGCGGGCACAGCAGGGAATTATTTACATCGACGAGATAGACAAGATCTGCCGCAAGGACGATAACCCGTCGATCACCCGCGATGTATCAGGCGAGGGCGTGCAGCAAGCCCTGCTAAAGATACTCGAGGGCACGATGGCGAACATCCCGACCGGCGGCGGGCGAAAACATCCGCAGCAGGATTTCATACAGCTCGACACGACCAATATCCTTTTCATTTGCGGCGGAGCCTTCATCGGACTCGAAAAGGTGGTCGAGCGGCGCAACCGGAACAAGTCGCTCGGTTTTAAGGGTGAAGTGAAATCGGCGTCGCAGAGAAACAACGAAGCGATCGGCAAGCTCGAGCCGGAGGACCTGATACATTACGGACTGATACCGGAATTTGTCGGACGCCTGCCTGTGATCGGCACGCTGACCGAGCTGGATGAAGCCGCGTTGTTCAAGATCTTGACCGAGCCGAAGAACGCGTTGGTCAAGCAGTACCAGAGAAAGTTTGAATTCGACAACATCGGACTTAAATTCACCGACGATGCTCTGCACGCGATCGCGTTTGAGGCCCACAAGAGAAAAGTAGGTGCGCGCGGGCTAATGATGATAATGGAAGAGATCCTGCTTGAGTCGATGTACGTCCTGCCGAGCGAGAAAAAAGTAAAAGACCTTGTTATTACCAAAGACATGGTCGAGCGAAAAAAACCGGCCTTTGATATTATCAGTCCGATCGAGGAAGCTGCTTGACCGTTCTGAAAATGGATCTGATGGCGATCCGACCTCTATTCATTCCATCTCACGATCACTTCAATTTTCGTCCAATGTCTTGCGGCTTCGCGAGACCAGTTCGCGAACTGCCTTTAACGCTTTTGGATACGAATCTTTTTCGACCTGGGGCCGACATGCCACTGCCCGATCATCTATAAAAGCCGCCGCTTTTGGTTTACCTGCCCCCGCGTAAACGTCAGAAAAAGGGAATTTGTGTTTTTCCAGCCATTCGATCACCTTGATCCGGCTGCGTCCCGGCGGCAGTGCCGAATTCTCACCTTCGGTACCGCTCTCGGGTGAGGCCCGGGAAGTAAATATTACTATTTCGGCGAATTTTGAAAGCTCCCGTACAAATTCCAAAGCGCCCGGAAGCGGCGGACCGATAACGTCCGGGCCGTCCCATCCCTCATATTTCGAAAGCACGCCGTCCAGGTCGAGGCAAACCGTCGGTTTGGAACGATCGGGAACCGGGGATCGGACCTTTTTTTGAGCAGAACTGTGCTGGACGCGTTTCTTTTTTCGGCCGGGCATGGATGCGGTCACGGTTGCCAACATCCTCTCGATCGCGTCACCACCCTCGAGCCATTCGTTTTCGTCTGCCTGGGATTCAAAATTCCAGATCCGGGTGTAATGTCGGCGTTTATGATGACGACCCGGAAGCCGCAGCCCATATGGCAGATCATCTTTTTTTACGGCACGTTTTGGCGGGAACACTTCAGGTTTTTTTGGCAGTCCGAAATCGCTGTAGTCGTCGCGAAGCTCCGACACGAGATCGTAGACGTCGGCAAGCGGATACTCGCCGTCAAGCAGGGTCCAGAGGTGAAATCCGCCAACACCGTTACTGTCCATCAGCAGCGGATCAAAACCCGCGGAGCGTAACCTCGCTGCCCATTCAAGGCAGGCAGAAAAATTAGCCGATGCGATCTCATCGGCATTGACAGCCTGTTCTTCATGAAGATCGACGTCGACAGCAAACCATTTGCACGTGGCGTGATCGCTGATCGAGTGGAGACCGATCAGATGTGAGACCGCCCGTCCGGCAAAATGCCGTCTCAGCTTATTGATCGTGACCATATCGGTGCCCGCTTTACGGCGTGCTTTGATGGGTAGCATCACGACGCCCACTTCGCCGTGACTGATCGTATATTGGCTCCAGACGTCGCGCCTGTTGACCAGGTGTTCCATCGCCCAGTCGGCAAGACGATCAGAATAGTTCTCCCATTCGCGGGCGATCCATAACAGTCGCTTATCATCGGCGAATTCACTGAATGGTGCAGCCATAATCAGACGGCTTTTTCCCAGCCGCCGACAAAGTTCTTTTCGGCCAATTGGGTGAAAAGCTTTCTTGCACCCTTTTCGGTTGCGGCGACTCGAATATCGCGTTCGAGAGGATTTTGCCTGTTTGGGCTGAAATCAGTCAAATAAACAACGTAACCCGGATATTCGGGACGCTCTTCTTTATTCGTTTTCCAGAGAAGGAGTTTTCGGACCATCTTGTTTCCACGCATTGTTTTTACATAAACGGTGCGCTCGAGCATTTTGCTAGGTTCGCCGATGACGCCGCCGGCCGGTTTTTCTGTATCTGAGACTTCTTTTAGTTCGGCGATTTGACGAATGCTGACGTCCTCGGCGTTCACCTCTTTGTCGTCCCTGAAACGAACGAATTGCGGCGAGATCACGCTTACGAGCGGCATCCGCGACAACGCGAGATATTTCTTGCCGTCCCATTCGAGAACCATTCGATTTACAGGCCCGCCGCGTGTTGTCTCGGCGATCATATCAAGACATGAGATCTCGATCACGGGACCGGGCTCGATCATTTCATAAGCTATGTAATCATTGTTGACCGCGACGTATTCCGACGGGACGATCCTGCGGCGAAGTTCCTCACGGATCGTTTTTCGGTCTTCGTCGGTAAAACCCCCGCCGACACGGCACAGTTCCTGAAACGTCCCATCCGGACGGACGACAGCTACAAGCAGGTCGTGAAGCAGCTCTTTACGTTCATCCGAGCCCTCTGAGTATCCGATCACCGCCGCGTCGATATTATGCCGGACCTTGACCTTATACCAGCCCATTTTGTCGTGGCGAACGACGATGCCTTCGGCGCCTTCGCCGATCACCCACTCGGTGAACATCTCCATTATCGTCTCGGGTTTGTCAGCGGTGCGGCTTTCAACGGGCTTTACCAGCTTTCCTTTAGCAAACAGCTTTTTGAGCAGTTTAAAGGTCGCGGCTGTAGAGTCGGGCGGTTCGTCATCGACCTCCAGGATATCGAATACAGCAAGGCCGAGCTTTTCCAGCTGCTTCTTGGAAGTCGGGCTTCGAAGTATCTTCAGGGCCTGTTGAACCCGGTGACCCGTCGTCGGCTCGCCGATCACATAGATCTCGGCCCCCAACACACACGTTTCGATCTTAGCTTTTTTGAGAAGCTTTTCGGCCTCTTCGAGGCATGGCAGACCTGAACGCGCGGTTCCGCCCGGATTGACCGAGATCAGCTGTTTCCCATCAAACACGAGTATCGCGAACTCGCCATCGTATTTCCTTGTTACGACGTAACCTCGCGTCTTAGGGATCTTGAAAGCGTCTTCGCCTGACAGCGAACGCATTTTTGCGCTTAGGCGCCTCTTGTAGTCCTGAGCACGCGATTGCCACGCGGGCTCGGAAAGGTCGGACGCTTTTCCTGTA
>JBDTMQ010000056.1:0-3900 GCA_039934155.1 Acidobacteriota bacterium
AAGTGCAAAAGCAAAACGACGCTCCGTAAATTGTTGCGCGCACTCTATTCAAGCAACAACCGCCCGACCAAAACCTGGTAAGTTACCGCGTTGAATCGATCAAACTGGACGCTCAACTTTCCATATAATGCTCATATTTCACGGATGAGGTGGCATTAAGCCGATTTGCAGGCAAACAAGAGGTCTCGCCGGATGGCGAGACCTCTTGTTATTAACATGCTTTAGGCTGCGTGTGCATTGCGTGCCGAGCTTACATGCCCATGCCCATTCCGCCCATGCCGCCGCCCATTCCGCCCATGCCGCCTTCGCCCTTTTCGTCGGGGGCGTCAGCGATCATGGCTTCGGTGGTGAGCATCAGGCCTGCGATCGAGGCTGCGTTCTGGAGAGCGTAGCGGGTGACCTTTGCGGGGTCAATGACACCGGCAGCGACGAGATCTTCGAACTTCTCGGTCGCGGCGTTGAAGCCATAGGATTCTTCCTTGCTGGCGATGACCTTTTCGACGATCACCGCGCCTTCTTTTCCGGCGTTTTGTGCGATCTGGCGAAGCGGCTCTTCGAGAGCACGGCGAACGATCTTGACTCCGATCTGCTCGTCGGCATCTTCGCCGTCGGTCTTGAAGGTGTCCAAAACCTTACCAGCACGAACAAGAGCTACGCCGCCGCCGGCGACAATGCCTTCTTCGACTGCTGCCTTGGTAGCGTGCATTGCGTCTTCAACGCGGGCCTTCTTTTCTTTCAGCTCGGTCTCGGTAGCGGCACCGACCTTGATAACCGCAACGCCGCCGACCAACTTGGCCAGGCGTTCCTGCAGTTTTTCGCGGTCGTAGTCGCTGGTGGTGTCTTCGATCTGATTGCGGATCGTCTTGATGCGTCCGTCGATCGCCTCACCGGCACCGGCACCTTCGACAACGGTCGTGTTGTCTTTATCGATGGTCACTTTCTTGGCTTTGCCGAGGTCTTCGATAGTCAGCGTCTCGAGCTTGATGCCGAGGTCTTCGCTGATGACCTTGCCGCCCGTGAGGACCGCGATGTCTTCGAGCATTGCCTTGCGGCGATCGCCGAAGCCCGGAGCCTTGACGGCAGCAACATTCAACGTGCCGCGGAGCTTGTTCACAACCAGGGTTGCGAGTGCTTCGCCTTCGACATCTTCAGCGATGATCAGCAGCGGGCGGCCAAGCTTGGCAACCTGCTCGAGGATCGGCAGAAGATCGCGCATGTTCGAGATCTTTTTCTCGTTGATCAATATGAACGGCTCTTCGAGAGCTGCTTCCATTCTGTCTGGATCGGTCACGAAGTACGGCGAGAGATAGCCGCGGTCGAACTGCATACCTTCGACAACCTCGAGGCTGGTGTCCATCGTCTTCGATTCTTCGACCGTGATGACGCCGTCTTTGCCGACCTTGTCCATCGCCTCAGCGATGATGGTGCCGATCGTCTTGTCGCCGTTGGCCGAAACGGTGCCGACCTGTGCGATCATTTCGCCGGAAACCGGCTTGGAAAGGCGGTGAACTTCTTCGACTACCGCAGCGACAGCTTTCTCGATTCCGCGCTTGAGCGCCATCGGGTTTGCACCGGCCGCGACCGTACGGACGCCTTCTTTAAATATTGCCTGGGCGAGAACCGTCGCCGTGGTCGTGCCGTCGCCGGCAACATCACTCGTTTTGGAAGCGACTTCGCGAACCATCTGCGCACCCATGTTCTCAAGCGAATCCTTTAATTCGATCTCTTTTGCGACAGTGACGCCGTCTTTAGTGATCGTCGGGCTGCCGAATTTTTTGTCGATAACAACGTTGCGGCCCTTGGGACCGAGTGTGACCTTTACAGCGTCAGCGAGTTGATTGACGCCGCGCAGAATTGCGGCCCGCGAATCTTCGCCGTGAATAACTTGTTTTGCCATAGCTTTTATTTAATCTCCTGATCTCTGTCGATAGAGTTCAAAAACTGTTGTGTTGAGTCTTACGCCCTTACTAACGTGCGGGCTTCTGCATCAAGGTGTGTGACGTGTCAGCTTATTTAGCTGCCTCTCCTGCACGTTCGATGATGCCCAGGATCTCGTCTTCGCGCATGATGATGAACTCTTCGCCATCAAGCTTGATTTCCGATCCGCTGTATTTGCCAAAAAGCACACGGTCGCCCTTTTTTACATCCAGGGTCTGACGCGTGCCGTCTTCTTTATATTTGCCCTCGCCGGCCGCGATGACCTCGCCTTCCTGCGGCTTTTCCTTTGCCGTGTCAGGAATGAAAAGGCCGCCGGCCGTTTGGTTGACGTTGTCTTCGATTCGTCGAATGATCACACGATCGTGCAGGGGTTTGATGTTTGTTGCCATAATGATCTGCTCCTTAATGAGTTAGTGATAGAATTGCTTGCTGTGCCGATATAATCTGCGGGCTGGCAGCCTGCGTTCGGGTTCTCAGCGTCAAAATTATAAACCTGGACAGACGGCACAAAAACATAAATTTAGCAGTCTCGGTCCAAGAGTGCTAATTTACAAAACAAAGTTTAACTTGTCAAGTGCTGATAACAACATAAAGAAATGTGACAATGGCATTATCAACTTAAAATGATCCTTTCTGAGCTTAATGTTTATCCGATCAAGTCGCTTTCGGGTATTACGCTTCGAGAAGCACTCGTCGAGGACCGCGGTTTGGAACACGATCGCCGGTTGATGCTGGTCGACGAATCGAAAAAATTCATTACACAACGAGAAGTGCCGCAAATGGCGGCCATTCGTACAACGATCGACGACGATGCACTGAAGGTTTCGTTTAACGGAGACGAACTGCGGATCGATGCCGCCCCGAAAGAAGCAGTTACGGCCAACGTCAAGATCTGGACCAGCAGCGTGAAGGCTCTGGTTTATGACGACAGGACCAATGATTGGTTCTCGGACGCGCTTGGCGTTAGATGCCGGCTGGTGCTGATGCCCGACAGCTCAAAGCGAAAAGTGAATCCGTTTTATGCGGTTCGCCGTTTTGAGGACACGGTGAGTTTCGCCGACGGATATCCGTTCATGCTGATCGGCCAGGCGTCGCTAGACGATCTCAATTCAAGGCTTACGTCGGCGGTGCCGATGAACCGTTTCAGGCCGAACTTTGTCGTCGAGGGTTCAGAAACATTTGCAGAGGACCGCTGGAAAAAGATCGCGATCGGCGAAACCATTTTTCACGTCGTCAAACCGTGTGCGCGGTGCGTGATGCTGACGATCGACCAGTCGGCGGGCGTTTCGACGGGAAAGGAGCCGATCAAAACACTCTCGACGTATAGAAATTTTGGCGGAAAGGTGCATTTCGGACAGAACTTGATCGCTGAGAAAGCGGGCGGCCGGGTCAGGGTCGGCGAAAAGGTCAGAGTGATCGAGACAAATTAACGTGCAGCGATGGACCGGCCCTTTTAGGCGTGCGGCGTTCTTGTTCCTGATATGTCGTCAGACGTTTCGAGAGCGTGTTGCGGTGAATGCCGAGTACCGCAGCGGTTTTAGAGACGTGGTCGGAATTGCGTTTGAGGGCGGCCTGGATGTAAAGCTTTTCAAATTCAGAGACGGCCTCGTCAAGCAGGATCCGGCCGTCAAGCATCCTTTCGACCAAAGCTTCCATCATTTTTCTCATAGGCCCTCGAAAAAAGTTTAGTCAAGCGATAGCGGCTCGCCTGTCAAAAGCTCGTACGCTTGCAGGTATCTCTCGGTCGTCGCGGCGGCCACCGATTCGGGCAGCGGCGGGGCCGGCGGATCCTTGTCCCAGCCGATGCTCTCGAGATATTCGCGGACGAACTGTTTATCGAACGACGGCTGAGGATGACCGGCCTCGTACGACCTTGCATCCCAAAAACGCGACGAATCAGACGTCAGCACCTCGCCGCAAAGGGGTTGGGAGTGCTGTTCGTCTCCTCCGAATTGATGGAAG
>JBDTMQ010000057.1:0-3836 GCA_039934155.1 Acidobacteriota bacterium
CGGTCTGGATCGAATCGACGATCACGATGTCAGGCTGCAGCTTTTCAGCCTGTGACAATATTCTCTGTAGATTGGTTTCAGGCAGTAAGAAAAGATTCTCAGCGTCGATGCCGAGACGCTCGCCCCGCATCTTTATCTGTCGTTCAGATTCCTCGCCCGAAACGTACAATACTTTTCCGCCGGCGGCGCTTAGTTTGTTGGCGATCTGGATGACGATCGTCGATTTTCCGATGCCGGGCGAGCCGCCGATCAAAACCAGCGAGCCGGTCACGATACCGCCGCCCAATACCCGGTCAAATTCGTCGATGCCGGTCGAAACGCGCGCGCCTTCCTGCGATTCGATCTGTCCGTAAGAAATCGGTGCCGAACCGTTCGACCCGCCGAAAAGTCCCGAGGATGATGTGGTCTGGAACTTTTCCTCGACCAAAGTGTTCCATTCACCGCAATCGGGGCATTGACCAAGCCATTTTCTCGACTGATTCCCGCAATTCTGGCAGACAAAAACGGTAGCCGGCTGTTTTGCCATGATGCCAAGTATCTAATAGATCGGGCCAAATCAAAAGTTCAGAAACCGTACACCGTCGCTTATAAAATGTATAAAGACAGAACGACCTATGTGCATTTTGAGGTTGCCAGTGGCCGATCTCTTTATTAGGTTGCTCAGTGGCACGCCGATTGACTGTCAGATAGTTGGGACAACAGGAATATATTCAAGAGAGAAAAAATCATGGCACAAGCAACAAATCGACAGAAAGACAAGAAATCAGCGGAGAAGCGGGACTCAGATAACTCAACCATCACGGACGAGGTCGCGACGAACCTGAAGATCGGTGACAAGCCACAAGAGCCGGCTGACCCGAAATTCGATCAGGGAAACCGATCGACATCCAGAGATTCGTTGGAAGAGTGGAGTCCTGGAGCGGACGTACCGAAAACCTGATCTTAAAATAATACAGGCTAAACATTCATGTTGGCAGTAGCGCCATTTTGGGGTACCGCGCGCTCTAAACGTGGGATTCCTTCCTATTCACTGAAAATCAGTACCAAATCAACATTTATTACGTCGGTAAGGCCCGCTTCTTTCCGCAGAAGGCCGTAGTCGACCCGGAATACGGCCCAGACATTAAGTCGGACGCCCGGGACGGGATGCGGAAAAATGATTATCGGTGGACAAATTTTCGTGATAAAATCGAAAAGATGAAGTTTGACGTTCTTATCATCAGGGTAGGATTTATATTGCTGCTTGCGGCTATGGGCTTTCTGCTGAATCCTCTTGCCCAAACCTCTCATTTCGAAGGATCCAAGCTTTCCCGGCAGGTCGTTTCGGCCATTCTTGGTGCCTTGATCGCATTTTTTATTGTTGGTTTTGAAATGCGGGCAAGACAGGCGAATCTGCGTACGCTTATCGGCGCGGCCGTCGGTTCGATCCTCGGGATCGTCGGTGCATTCCTGATCGGAATGCTGATCATCACTCAGGACATAAACACCGTCCCCGGCGAAATGAAGGTCTTTCTGACGATCGCCCTATCTTTCTTCATGGGTTATATCGGCCTGATGGTGGGTGCTGCCAAGGGCGATTATCTTGATCTTTCGGCGCTCGGCGGCATATTCAGCGATAAGAATGTAAAACGTGACTATAAGATCCTGGACACGTCGGTGATCATTGACGGCCGGATCGCGGATGTTGCCGAAACCGGCTTTCTCAGCGGAAGTCTGATAATTCCGAATTTCATCCTCACCGAACTTCAGCAGGTCGCCGATTCGGTCGATTCGTCAAAGCGGCAGAGGGGGCGCCGCGGGTTGGACATGCTTCAACGGTTAAGAAACAACAGCAAACTCGATATTCAGATAGTCGAGACAGATTTTCCGGCTGTAAAAGAGGTCGATCTAAAGCTCATCGAACTTGGCAAAGAACTGGGTGCTGTTATCGTCACAAATGATTTTAATCTGAATAAGGTCTCTCAGCTTCGCGGCGTTGAGGTATTGAATATTAACGAGTTGGCTAACGCGGTCAAACCCGTTGTCCTTCCGGGCGAAGCGATGAGGGTCTTTGTTCTGAAAGAAGGGAAGGAATATAATCAGGGCGTCGCGTATCTCGATGACGGAACAATGGTCGTCGTTGATAATGCTCGACGTCTGATCGGTAAAACGGCCGACATCGCCGTTACGAGCGTCCTTCAAACGACGGCTGGTAAAATGATCTTTGGCCGCCTTTGGGAAGAAAAGGAAGAAAGCGGCGAGAGCCACGTCGCAGTTCACGATTCGCGTTCACTTGGGTTTAGAAAAGCGACGCGCGAGCTGAGACAAACCACTATTATCGAAGAACTCGATTGATCGCCGGAAAAAACCTACTATTTGCGGCCGACTATGAATACAGCCATAATTGCCGCCGCCGGTTCGGGATCAAGGCTAAATTCTGATACACCCAAACAATTCATCGAGATCCTCGGAAAGCCTCTTATTCAATATACGATCGAAAAGTTTGCATCGTGTTCGGTCATCGATGCGATCATCGTCGTCACTTCCTCAATTTACGTTTCCTTCCTTGATCTGATGATCGCCAGGGACGAGTTCCGAAAGCCGATCCGGACAGTGATGGGCGGAGAGACGCGGGCTGAATCGGTCTATCGTGGATTTCAGGAGATCAGCGACAATACCAAGATAGTTGTCATTCACGACGGCGCTCGGCCGATGGTTTCGGAAGGCGAGATCGCGAAGACAGTGCAGGCCGCCATTGAGGCCGGCGCTTCATGTTTGGTGGCCCCGGTTACCGACACGGTCAAGCGGGTGAATGGCGGAATGATCACCGAAACCATCGATCGCTCGACACTGCGACGGGCGCTGACGCCCCAGGCATTTCGGGTCGAATTGCTAAAAGAGGCGTATCTGTCCGCAGAATTAACTGATGCGGTAACCGATGAGTGTATGCTGGTCGAGCGCCTCGGCCGGCCGGTCGCCGTTGTCGAGGGAAGCCCCATAAATATTAAGATCACGCATCCTGAGGATATCGCGGCCTTTGAAAATTATCTGAGGGCAGATCACTAATTCAAAATATGTATCGAATCGGCCTCGGCAGTGACATACACCGACTCGTCGATGGACGAGCGCTTATATTGGGCGGTGTCGAGATCAGCTCCGAGTTTGGAGCCGAAGGCCATTCCGATGCTGACGCGTTGACACATGCGATAACCGACGCGATACTGGGCGCCCTCGCCCTCGGTGACATCGGACAGCACTTTTCAGATAATGACGAACTGTGGCGAAACGCTGAAAGCTTGAAGTTTCTACGGTTTGCCGTGAGGCTGATCAAGGAACGCGGATTTCGAGTAGTGAATGTCGATTCAGTTGTAAGTCTCGAAAAACCTAAATTAGGCCCGTTCATAGGCGAAATTCGTGAAAGTCTGGCCGCGGCCCTCGAGGTCGAGGCCGGCATGGTCAGCGTAAAAGCAAAAACCAATGAAAAGCTGGACGCTGTCGGACGCGGCGAGGCGATACGGGTGGAAGCCGTCGTTCTGCTCGAAAAGATCTGAACGATAGCCGGCAGGGCAATGCAAACCGTTGATAAATAGACTTTAGAGCTGTCCTTGTGCGAAACTTGGACAGCTTTTTCACTTACAGAATGCGCCCACAGAATATAATCGAGATCAAGCGGGACGGCGGACGGTTGTCGGCCGAACACATCGAGACGTTCATTAAAGGCGTCTGCGACGGAAGCTGGGCGGATTATCAGATCTCGGCCCTCGTCATGGCAATGTTCATCCGCGGTCTGGATACTGCCGAGCAGTCTGATCTTACACGGTCGATGCTGTACTCGGGCGATATGCTTGACCTATCGG
>JBDTMQ010000058.1:0-4794 GCA_039934155.1 Acidobacteriota bacterium
TTCATCCGCGATGTCTTTTATTTCCGAGAGACGCCCGGCAAAGGCGTATTTCGAGTCATATCCCAACTAACCGACAACAGAGCCGGCATGCCTGAACGATCAGCACGTTCCAATAAAAGCTCAACAAGATCGGCGTCTGAGCCGCGCTTTATTATTTTCGAAGAATAGAAAGCGCCCGGCGGGATGATCAGATTATGAGCTATTAAAAAATTACCGCCGACCGACCGAAAGTCTTTTAGATAAGCATCGATGTCGCCGGCAGCGTCATTTTTATCGACATAGTTCCCAATAAAAAAGTCCGCGATAATGCTGCCGCCTCGAAAATTACCTTTTCCCACGGCGGTGGGCCGACGCGCGTCCCCTGTCCAGGCATGAATAACATACATGCCATCAGGCGAATCGCCGGGCACCTGCACCACGCCGACAAGAATATTATCTTTACCGTCACTCTCTGCTTTTAATTCGAGCGACTCAACACCGATTCCGGGCCTGACGACTACGGCTTTTACACCCCGTACCCGGGATTCGATCGTAACGTGAACGCTGGCACCTTTTTCGACCTTGGCCGAACTTACCGAAACTTTTATCGACTGGTTCTGAGCTGCAGCTGAAGCGGCAAAGACGGCGACGGCCAGAATAATACTGGCCGAGACGGGGCAGCCTAATATGGATATGCCTGGGTTCATTAACGGCGACCCTTTTGAATAAGTTTTTCGATAGATAAAAGATTCAACATAAGGTGCCGTGGGTGATGGTAGTTCTCGACCCGTTTCGGACGCGTTTTGAATTCTTCAAAATCGACTTGCCGGTTACCCGCGTACATCCACAAGGGCGACCCGTGCTTTTTTAACGGGAACGTCGAACGAACATAGGCGTACATTTTGTCGAACATTTCGCGCGCCCATTGGGCACCGGTTTCTTCGTAGACCAGAAGGCTGCCGATCAATACCTCTTCCTGTTCCCACAGAACCTTATCGAGTGTCCATATATTTTCGGCGGCATTCATCAAATTTCTAAAAACGCCGCCGTACACCCGATCATATGAAACCTCGACATGGCGTCGAAAACGTTGAACAAAATCTGCAAACAATTTTTGATCTTTCTGACGGCGTGCTTCGAGCATCATCATCCACAGCGATTCGATACAATGGCCGGTGTAGACGAGCTGTGCGTATTCGTTGACGGGCCTCGAAAGATCGTGATTCAAGAGTTCGTTGTTGAGCCGGAATTCGGGATTGTAATGGTGAGTGTGTACAGCGTCGACCGACCGCTTTGCAATTTTTTCAAGATCGCTGTCTGGCCGCATGAGGAGCATTTGGGTGGCGACCCTCACCAAAACCATCCAAACGCCCTGAATGCGTGCGCCGGGAAATGCTCGTGCCCCCGGCCCGAGATAGGTTTGACCGATCGTTGGACGATAATCGGGCCGATCGTAAAGCTTCTCGCACTTGAGTACCAGTTTTTTGGCCTCGTCCCAGTGTTCCTTTTGACCGGTCGCTTTTGAATACTCGGCAAGGCCCTCGGCGATAAACAGGTCGCCGTATATTTCGCCGTCAGCCGATGTGAGCGGACGTCCGTCACGGGTGAGTTCCTTTGGCCAAAGGCCGTCCGTTGCGGCCGGCTTTGACCGCATCACAAATTCGAGCGATCGACGTGCAACGTCCAGATATTTTTTCTCGCGGGCAATATTGTTGTAGAGAAATGCGTAGACCCAACTTCCCCGCCCCTCGAACCAGCTCGACTTATTGTCGTTGACGCGCTCGCCGGTAAAATCCGTGTTGCACATGAATCCGCCAAGTTCGTGGTCGATAACGTATTTGTCCATGAAAGGCAGGAAATCGTCGAACAGGTCACGGCGATATTGATCGCGGAGGCTTTTCAGACTTAAGCCGGCGGCCTGAGTTTGGCCTGATCGCTGGCTGGATCCATCGATCTGAAACACTACGCCGGCCGGCAATGCGCCCAACGCACCCAAGAATGCCCGGCGGCCGATAGCCGGGGATTCAAGTTGTTCGTTCTTAGTCGTCATCATTACTCTTGCTCTTGCTCTCACTCTCCCGTTCTTTCGTACCGGTTAATGTCAAAAGATCCATCAGGTCCCAGAAGCCTTTGACGGCGACAACAGCCGCGATCGCAAAAAAGACGGTCGCCCCGATGGCGAAAATTATCAGCCAAATGGTTATTCCCCAATTCATTCCCCTGTACCTCCGATCGCGATCTGTTTGGGCGGCGACAATTTTTGAGTGAAGTACGAACCTGCGATCATCCCGACCGCAGCCAGTCCGAAACTAAGCAGGCCTGCGATGTTCACATCGACGAGAAATTTCAAACCGTCGGGAAGAACCTCGGGAAATTTGCCGAGAATAAGGAAAATGGCGGGTGCCAGTGCGCCCATTATCAGCGACGTATAAGCCCCTACATTGTTGGCTTTCGGCCAGTAAAGACCGGCCGTCACACAGCCAAGAGCCCCGGCCGTATACATTGCTCCGGTAATGAACAGATACTGAAATGCCGTGTCGGGGATCTTATAAAGCAGGCCAAAGAAAAGAAGGAATATTCCGATCGCCGCCGCGAATATACGAGTTAGGCGGATCGTATCTTTCTCGCTCAAATTGTTGGGCCGCAGACACGCTACGACGTCACGCGTCGCAACCGAACTCCATGCCAGCAGATACGCACTGTATGTCGACATAGATGCTGCAAGCATTCCCGCGACGAGCAGCCCGAGAAATCCGTGCGGCGTGATCATTCCGAGCAGCTTGGGCGCAGCCGCGGACGGCGACTCATTTGGCCCAAGATATGTCAGGGCAGCGATCCCAATGAACATCGGGATCATCGCCCGTCCGGCAAAGGTCAAACTAGTGAAAAAGAAAACGCGTTTGGCGACCGTCGGACTTTCCGACGCAAGCGCTTTCGAGGCGCCCGGCTGCCAGAGAGCGCCCGCGGCGACATTACTGATCAGGATCCAAATGATGAACGTCCAGCCAAACCGGGAATTGACCACCGGGTTGACACCGGCCTCGCCATACTGGCGAACGACCGTTTCTCCAATCGACGAGAGGTCGACATTCAACAGTACAGCGATCAGGGCGACCAAAATTCCTGCAGCCAATACGGTGAACTGCATGTAATCCGTTACGACCACTGAGAACATCCCGCCGAGGATAGTGTAAAGAACGACCACTACCAGCATGATGATCATTATTATCATCAGAGCGCTCTCGCCGAAACCCATCACCTCAGAAAGAAAGATGCCGTCGAATTTGAGAAATATTCCCATATTCAAAACCCCGCCGAGAAACAGAATGATGCCGCCGATCAGTCTTACGCGGCGGCTGTATCGTATCTCGTAGAATTCGGGTATCGTCATGACCTCGAGGCGCCGCAGCGGCTCGATAATAAAGCCAGTTGAGCCCACGAACATATATGCGAGCAAACCGAGTATCCCGATCACAAAGCAAGAGAATCCGCTCACATACCCAAGCTCGCTAAAGTACATGAAAGTGATGATGCCGATCTCGGTCGCCGCAAAAGTCGCGACGCCCAATGACACCTTTATCCGGCGGCCGGCAACCATGTATCCGCTCAGGTCCTCGACATACTTTTTGGCCCAGAGACCGATGATCACCGTGGCGGTCAGATACGCCAGAAGAATTATCCAATCGAGGCTGTTAAACGTCATTTGAATTGGTAAAAATGCCTTTCCAGAATTTTGAGTATGCGCCCCACTTCATAAAATTGATGCCCCAGTGCGGACTGGCTCCGGTCGTCCAGCACGAGACGCGGCCTGCTCCCAGACCATGTGTCACCAGCAGCGGATGCCATACGCCGCCGTTCTCGATCTCAAGAACACAATCACTGTCATTTCTTGTCGTCGTTTGATTAAAGCCGAGCAGCGGCGGGATGGTTTGCAAATCGATGCCGCGGATCATCGGATGATCCGGCAGAGCCGCCCGTACCGCATAGCCGGCGGTCGATTCGACCAGGTCGTCGTGCTGCAGGCATTCGACCGGCATGGCATCGTGAAACCGCGACCGGCCCCAGCCTCCTTTTCCCAGTTCACCTGCAAAGCTCAACCAGCCGCCATTCATATGAAAATGGCCGCCGTCATTCACCCAATCTTTTAACAGATCGAAACGGTCGGGAAATACCATAGGTTCATCGGTCCATTTGGCACGCTGGAAAAAATCTGGATGAAGCATCAGGCACTTTGTTTCGACATCGGCAAAAATGATGGTCGTCGCCCATTTAAGCCGCTCGTCAAAACTTTCTGGCGACATGTGATACAGCTCCCATGACGGCTGCGATATCACCTCAGCATTTGGTAGCAAGCGAAGCGCATCGATGAACGGTTGGGCGTAATTCAATATCTCGACATCTTTGCTGGGCGCTTCGAATGGCGACTCGACGTATTTCTGGCCAATATGTATGCACCAGTTTCCCACATGCCATATACGTAATTTTGCAGTATCGCTCATATGCCGCCGGCATCTCCGGTTCCGGGATCGAACAGCAATGGAAAAAATCGGCCGTTCAGCTTGTCGCCTTTAGGTATTACCGGTACACCATCCAACAACGGCTCGTTCGAATCGGAGTACACACCGTCACGGATCACGTTTATGACCGCGCCTCGCCGAGCCCTGTCTGAGCTGTTCGCATACGATCCATGGACCATCAGCGGATGGTGAAACGAACACTCGCCCTTTTTTAATTCGATCGGCACGGGTTTGAATTCGGCGGTTTGTTCCGGCGACAGATATTCGAGGATCTTTTCCATATCCGAAGCAAAATCTT
>JBDTMQ010000059.1:0-3900 GCA_039934155.1 Acidobacteriota bacterium
TCTCGAGCAAGCACGCGGTCTACGGTCTTGTAAAAACGGCGGCACTCGAATTGGCCCCTTTCGGCGTTCGAGTTAACGCTATTGGCCCGGGGCCGATCGATAACCGGATGATACGCTCGCTCGAAGAACAGTTTAACCCTGAGAATGCCCTCGCCGCTCACGAATTCATTTTGTCAAAAATACCGATGCAGCGTTACGGGACGAATGAAGAGGTTGCAAATCTCGCCCTTTTCCTCGCGAGCGATGAATCATCATACTGCACCGGCAGTATTCACATGATCGACGGCGGATTCACAGCAGCATAGATCGCGAAGATTATGATGAAGATCGATGTTCAAGGCATGACGCCGCTAATCTCGGTTTTTGATATGCCGAATTCTCTCAGATCCTATCGCGACATTTTGGCTTTTGCGGTCGTAAGCGATTCAGGCGACGGCGACAGATCCAGTTGGGTTTGGCTCAGGCTTAACGACGCTGACCTGATGCTTAACGACCAGTACGAGCCCGGCCATGAGCCGCCGGGTCCGCCCGCCGAACGCCAGAAATGGCACCACGATACGTGTCTTTATTTTGGTGCCGACCCAGACGGTTACGACCTCTGCTTGCAACGGTTAGTGAAAAGCGAAGAATGAACCAGGAGAAATTAAAAGATCTATGGGAAGAAACGCTGGCGTCGCCGGACATTGAACGGTTCGGATCGGTCGCGCAAGCTGTGGTCGAGGCTTATAAGAACAATGCTGGTTTTCGAGTGCATATAAAGAACCGATCCGACCGGGTGACCGCACGGACGGGAGTCGCGTTCGATGCCGATAATTTCGATATCGGATCCGCACGGGCCTATATCGCCGACGAGATCGGCTTCACCGGTTGGACAGATCTGATCGGGGCGATCAAGGATGCAGGCGGCATTCCTATCTTATTTAGTTATGCGGTCGCGGCGATGGACCGCGGCGACTTTACTTCGCTAGAAGAAGCGGTCGGCCCGGAAAGATTTTACGAGCAGATCCTCGAATGGTTCGAAAGAGGACTCTTTGAAAGCGAAAAGGAAACTTTGAATGAGATATTCGCCGCGGCGTGCATGCTCGGGCAAACTAGTACGGCTGAGTATCTTTTGGAGAAAGGCGTTGATCCCTACGCGGGAATGAAAACAGGGTTGGCGGGCTTTCACTACGCGGCATCGAGCGGCCGGCTCGACGTGATCAGAATGCTGATCGAACGCGGCATCACGCCCGAAGTAAAAAATATGTACGGCGGCACTGTTTTTGAACAAGCGATCTGGTCAGCCGTAAATGAGTACACGCCCGATCACGCCGAGATCGTCGAGAAATTGATCGAAGCCCGGGCCATCTTCGACGTAGGTTATCGAGAATGGTGGGACGAGCAGGACGTGCCCGACATTGAAACAAAAGATCGGATCGCCAGCGTGCTCGAGCGTCACGAGAGAACACTCTTGAAAAGTGCGTTGCAGAAGAATAAAAGTGACGGAAAAACTCATATCCACCAATGATCCGGGGTAGCGCGACATGAACACGCTAATAAGGATCTATTCGGCAAGCTGCATCGTCGTGGTTGGGTTTTTCACGTTCTTTTTGATCCCGTGGCATCTTTTGCCGTTCTCTGACGCAGCGAACATCACGCTCGTAGGAAGTGTTATCGTTGCGCTCTCGGCGGGCTATATCTTTTATTGCATGCGTCGCGACGGCGCTGATCTCGGCTGGTTCCTCGTCGATCGAGGCGGCCTTTTTGCGATAACGTTCGCTGTTCTCGGCATCGCGGCATTTGTTTGCGGCACCTTGCTTTTTGTGTGGCCTGATCTGTACGTACCGGCTTTCGAGCAGGGAGCGCTGCCGTTCGGCATCATGCTTGTCTCGCTGTTTTGGCTGGCACTTATTTTTATGTTCGGCTTCCTGACATTCGGCATGGTCGCACGCGTCGCCGCGAATGTACGTCTTTTTCAATTCTCACGCGCCGCCGTCGATGCTCTGATCGCTCTCGTTTGCCTGGGCATGGCCGCGGTTTTCTTTTCACTGTTTTTGGAAGTGATAAATGATATTGCCATCCGCATCTCGAATGCGGCGCAATGGAACGCGATCTGGACATTTACGGGGCTTCTGCTGGCGGCCGGTATCATTCGCGGAGCCTGGGAAAGCCCGTCACAATTGCTGGACGAACATTAGACGACCGTTGACAAACGATCAATTATGGAACGAAACGTTGTACACACACGACATGTTTTAGCGGTCAAAGACCTGAATATCGCGGCCGAATATTTTAAGCAAAAGTTGGGCTTTGATCTGGATTTTACGGCGCCCGGATGGGAATTCCTTTCATTCGGCGATTTCAAGGTGATGCTAGGCGAATGCGCCGACGAAATGACGGCCGAGTCCACGGGCAATCATTCGTGGTTTGCGCACTGCCTGGTCGAAAATGCCGACGAGATCTACGCAGAATTCAAAGACCGCGGAGCGAACATTCTGTCGCCGATCGCCAGCAAACCGTGGGGCATTCGCGAATTCAGCGTAGTCACGCCCGACGGGCATCGCATCGTTTTTGGACACCTTATCAAATGAAATATCCTGTCATTGCATTCGCCTTTCTGATGTTATTGTTCGCAGCGGACGGCGCGCCTGTATCGGCGCAAGATAAGATCGAACGGCCGCGAATAATTTCGAGATCGGACTGGGCCGCGAAAAAACCCGTCGGCAAAGGCACCAAGCATAAGATAAGTTTCATCACGATCCATCACACGGCGACGGTGCAAAAACCTGATGTTCCTATCGAGACAAAGATGCGCAATCTGCAGGCTTTCTCACAGCGTGACGACCGGCTCGATACAGGCAAATTCAAACCGGCGTGGTTCGACATTCCATACCATTATTACATCGCCGCCGACGGCCAGATCGCCGAAGGGCGCTCGATCGAATACGCCGGCGACACCAATACCGAATACGACCCGACCGGCCACGCGCTGATCGTCGTCGAGGGCAGCTTTAATAAAGAAACGCCCACAGCCGCACAGATCGCCTCGCTAAAACAGATCGTCGCCTGGCTCGCCCGCAAATATAAAGTTCCGCCGGCAAATATAAAAGGTCACAACGACTACGCCAAAACAGGCTGCCCGGGCGAGAATTTGAAGGTTTTGTTCCCCGAGATCAAAGCCGGAATTCAGTGATCGGCATGTTGAACAATGCGGCGGCGGCCGAATGTTCAAGAGATGCGATCGCGATCAGGGCCATTCCGAGAACACCGAAGCAGTATAATGCGAACAAATAATGTTCGAACCCGAAGCGTACTCAAAATGGCGCGAAGGAAGACGGGATTCGGTGTGATAAACGGCCCGCTAGAGGTTAAGACCGTGAAAATAACATTGACCACAGTTTTTCAGAAGGTATCCGAAGGATATATTGGCTATGTTGAAGAACTTCCGGGAGCGAACACTCAGGGCAGAACTCTCGAAGAAACGCGCGAAAATCTGAAGGAAGCTACTGAGTTAGTTTTTGAGGCGAATCGTCAGCTTGCCGAAGAGAATCTAAACGGAGCGGATGTGATTCGCGAACAAATGCTGCTAAACGCCGCATGAAGCTGCGCGTCTTGATCCGCTACTTGGAGTCGCAAGGTTGCGAGAAACTCCGCGAAGGCGGAAATCACACCGTTAACGTTAATCGAGCTAAGCAAAAATCAACAGCTATTCCGAGACATCGAGAGATCAACGATTTTCTCTCAATGAGGATTTGGAGGTTCCGAAACCCTAGAATGCGATGACGGAGGGGCTGTAGTCAATCGTTAATAAACATACGAAGATCCTGTTTTGGAGGACTTTTCCCGGCCCCATTTCTCTAGAATTGAATCAATATTATGCGCACCCGAAGAATCTGTTCTGGCCAACACTGGCTCGAATCT
>JBDTMQ010000060.1:0-5420 GCA_039934155.1 Acidobacteriota bacterium
AGGCAAATTTTACGGGAAGGATCAACGGCGTTGACGGGAATACGGTAAAGGTCGCGGATAAGACCCGCGGCGAGATCGACATACCGTTCGACAGGATCGTGAAGGCAAATTTGAAGGTCGATCTGGCCGAGGAATTCAAGCGGCGCTGATAGCGGCCGGCGAGTGGTTGAATATATGACATCATCGATCGGACAAAGTATAGACGTTTTATGCAATGAGCAGGGACTGGATCGCGAAATGGTGATCGAGGCGATGAAGGATGCCGTTAAAGCGGCCGCCCGAAAGCAGTTCAAAGCCCAGGATAAAACAGGCGACAGCATACAGGTCGACTGGAACACAGAGGAACAGGACGTTGAGATCTCGGTCCAAAAGACGGTTGTCGAAGAGGTCGAGAACGAATCGGCCGAACTGTCGCTCGCCGACGCTCAAGAGATGGCCGGGGACGAGATCGAACTCGGCGATATGCTGCTGATCCCGCTCCCGCGCGAAGAAATGGGCCGTATCGCCGCCCAAACCGCTAAGCAGATATTGGTTCAAAAGGTGCGCGAGGCGATCCGTGAAAAGGTCTACGACGAATATGTCGACAAGATCGGCACGCTCGTCAACGGGCATGTAAAGCGATTTGAGCGTGGCGATATCATTGTCGAGCTAGTTAATTCACACGAGGCGATCTTGCCTCGCAAAGAACAATCGCGCGGTGAGATGTGGAATCAGGGCGAACGTATACGTGTCGCGATCGTTGACGTATCAAAGGATCAAAAAGGACAGCAGATCAAAGTATCGCGGGCGTCTGCCGAACTGATCAAACGGCTTTTTGAAATGGAAGTACCCGAGATCTACGACGACACGGTCGTCATTAAATCAGCCGTCCGCGAGCCGGGTGACCGTGCAAAGATCGCAGTGACGTCGAACGAAAAGGACGTCGATCCGGTCGGAGCCTGTGTAGGGATGAAGGGCTCACGCGTCCAGTCGATCATAAAAGAGCTCCGCGGGGAAAAGATCGACATCATCGAATGGTCAGATGAGCCGTCCGTTTTTGCGGCAAATGCACTGTCGCCGGCCAAAGTTTCGCAGGTCCGCATCACCGATATAAACAAGCGCAAGATGGAAGTTATTGTTGCCGAAGACCAGCTTAGCCTGGCAATCGGCAAAAAGGGCCAGAATGTAAGACTTGCGACACGGTTGGTCGGATGGGACATCGACATCGTGAGCGAAGATGTTCTGAAGAAGGAAATTGCATTGCAGATGGGCCGAATGATGGCGTCGGGCGAGGCAGTCCCGCTGACGGCTCTCGAGGGCGTCTCGACAAATCAGGCCGAGGCCTTGGCCGAGAAAGGCATCGACGATGTGGTCAAAATGGCCGGAATGTCCGTCGATGAAGTTGTCGATGTTTTAGATGTCAGCCTGGACGAAGCCGAATCGATCATTTCGGCAGCCAAGGCAGTGGTTGAAGCAAGAAATCAGGAAGTTGAGCCCGAAAAATCTGCCGAGGCCGGCGATGAGCAAACTGAGGTAGAGGATACGACGCCGGAAGAGGCGAAAGTTCAGACCGACAGCAACACCGGCACTGAAACATCGGCGGAAGAAGCAGCTTCTGATGACGAAACGTCTGCAGCGGTCGAAGCTTCAGGGGAAACGCCAGCGGAAACGGAAGCTGCGGACGTTGAGATGACTGAAGCGGCGACGGAAGAGAGTGCGGCTACAGAAATGGAAGATGGGCCGGCTACGGAAACGGAAGATGGTCCGTCCGAGGCGGACACACAGCCAAAAGAAAATGAATAACATTTGCGGCTGTTAAGCGGGTTTTATGGATCCGTTTGAGATGAAGATAACTTATGGCGATCGCTAAAAAAATACGGATCTACGACCTCGCACGCGACCTGAAACAGGACGCTAAACGTGTTTTGGAAGATCTGCGCCGCGAGGGAGCAGACGTAAGCGTACCTTCGAACTCGGTGAGCATGGAGCTGGCCGAAAAGGTGCGGTTGCGCTATTTTCCGAAAACGGACGCGGCTCCGAAACGGGCGATCAAGGTGATCAAGGCCAAAAAGGAAGAGCCGGCCCCGGCCGCCGACGAGGCAGCTCCCGAACTTACTGAGACCGAAACCATTGTGGCCGCCCCGACGGTCGACACCGACGTCGAAGCGGAAGAGCCCGCTGAAATTGAAGCAGCTGCGCCGAGTGTTAGAAAGCTTTTAAAGAAAAAGGCGCCGGCAGCCGCAAAGAAAGTCGAGGAAGAACCAGTCGAAGTTCCTGAGTTGCCGGAGGAAGTTGTCGTAGAAGAGATCATAGCTTCCCCTGAGGAGGAGACGACTGCGGAACTACCCGCCGAACCGACCGTACCGGGCGCTTCGCCGACAGCTGCGCGACGAGTCCTGAAGCCGACCGGCACCCAGATCAAACAGCTAACGTTAACACGTGACGCCCTGCAAAAAGGCGTCAAACCCGGTGAACGTGTTGTCAGTGAACAGCCGACCAAAACCGGCAAGCTCGACCCTGAACAAGCACGCGGCCGGCGAGGCGAATTGCGTGGCACCGAAGGCGAAACCGCGACACCTAAATTGAATTACACGCCGCCGGCTGACAGTCGCCGACGGCCGGGACGATCAGGCGGCCGGAAAGGAAAAGCCTTCGAGGCAAAAGGCGGTCGTTTTGCAGAACGCGATGTCGACCAGCCGCGTCAGCGGACTATAGAAGAACGCGTTCTCGAACAGGTCGGCCGGCGTGAGGCCGATGCCTTCAAACAAGTACGTTTGACCGAGGGCGCTACCGTTCGCGAATTTGCCGAGGCGTTGGGCATTACCCCAAGCGACATCGTTCAGCTGCTGATCAAGCGAGGTATCTTTGCCACGCTAAATCAGCCAATGAGCGAAAAGATGGCGATCGAGATGGGAATGGATTTCGGCTACGACGTCAGTTTTGTTCCCTTCGAAGAGATGGTCATCGAACAGGAATTCGAAGAGTTGATCGCCGCTGATGCCGACGACGCCGAAGAAACAAGGGCTCCGGTGGTTACCGTGATGGGCCACGTCGATCACGGCAAGACATCCTTGCTGGACGCGATCCGGTCAGAGAATGTTGCAGAAGGCGAAGCCGGCGGGATCACGCAGCACATTGGTGCGTACAGCGTCTTTGTTTCCAGTCCCGACGATCCAAGCCAGCAGCGACGGGTCGTATTTCTAGACACTCCGGGTCACGAAGCATTTACGATGATGCGTGCCCGCGGTGCAAAGGCGACCGATATTGTGATCCTGGTCGTAGCCGCCGATGACGGCGTCATGCCGCAAACTATCGAGGCCGTCGAACACTCGAAGGCCGCGGGTGTGCCGATCATCGTTGCCATCAATAAGATCGATAAGCCTGACGCAAATCCCGATAAGGTAAAACAAGGACTTGCCGGGCTTGGGCTGCAGCCGATCGATTGGGGCGGCGACGTTGAAATGGTGCCGGTCTCAGCCAAAAAACGTGAAAATCTCGACACTTTGCTTGAGACCGTCTTGCTTCAAACCGATATCCTCGAATTAAAAGCAAGTCCTACCCGACGCGCTTCCGGCGTCGTTCTCGAAGCTAAATTGGATAAGGGACGCGGCCCGGTGGCGACGATCCTTGTTCAACAGGGAACGATGCATGTTGGCGATCCCTTCATCGCAGGCCAGTTTTATGGAAAGGTCCGGGCAATGTTCTCGGATCGCGGCGAACTGGTGACCGAAGCGCCGCCCGCGACCCCGGTCGAGGTACTGGGCTTGCAGGGTGTCCCTCAAGCCGGCGACACGATCCAAGTCGTCGCCGACATCGATCGGGCAACGACGATCGCCGGCCAGCGTCAGATGTACGCTCGTCAGGCAGCGATGCTCAAGACGACAAAACGCGGGATCGAATCGCTCGGGCAGGCCGAGGTCAAAGAACTGCTCGTGATCCTTAAGGCTGACGTGCAGGGTTCGGTCGAGGTGCTGCGCGGCACACTTGAAAAGCTTTCGACCGAAAAGGTAAAGGTTCGCGTGATCAGGGCCGGTGTCGGTGCGATCGCGGAATCGGACGTGCTGCTTGCATCTGCGACCCAGGCCGACGATGTTTCGACCGCGGTCGTAATCATCGGATTCAACGTTCGGCCCGAGGCTCGGGCAGCTGAGGTCGCTAAACACGAAGACGTGGATATAAGGCTCCATTCGATCATCTACAAGGTCGAAGAAGAGATCCGTGCCGCCATGATCGGAATGCTCGACGCGATCGAAAAGGAAGTCATTCTCGGCAAGGCACTCGTTTCAGAAATATTCAAGGTGTCGAAGATCGGCACGATCGCCGGCTGCCGCGTTACTGACGGCGTGATCCGGCGTCAGGCAAAAGCAAGACTCATTCGCGACAGTGTGATCGTTTGGGAAGGCGATATCGCGACGCTCAAACGGTTCAAGGATGATGTCAATGAGGTCCGTCAGGGCTTTGAATGCGGTATCAGCCTCGTAAATTTTAATGACATCAAGGTCGAGGACGAGATCGAGGCATATGTTATCGAAAGGATCGCGGCGACTGAACTTTGATAGGATCAGCATAGCTGAATTCGGAAAGCGGGGCCGATTCCGTGTTTTGGTTTCCTGGTATAAGGGTTGGAAGTATGCGACGGCCGGAAAGATTGGCAGAAACGCTTCGGGAAGAGATATCTGAGATCGTCAGTTTTGAGCTCGATGATCCGCGGGTCGAGTTGGTGACCGTAACTGAGGTAGCCGTTTCGCCCGATCTTCGTGACGCAAAGGTTTATGTGCTGCTCGACGGCACCGACGACGAGGCCCAAAAGGCTTTGAAAGCGCTAAGGCACGCGTCGGGTTTCGTAAGACAGCAGGTTGCGGTAAAGCTGAGCATAAAATATACGCCGCATTTGCATTTTGTCCGGGACACGGCTGAGGAAAATGCAGCACGCGTCGGCGAAGTGCTTCAGGCACTTGCCGGAAAAGGGAAATTTGAAGAAAGGACGGAAATAATTGATGAATGATCGGCCGCTGTCGAATCTTGCGGCCATAAATCACGGTGATTCATCATTCTTTAATCAGTGTTAAGCCAAGTAGTTGAGTTAATTGAAAACAAGCAGAATTTTGGCATCACCACGCACATCAAACCCGATGGCGACGGCGTGGGATCGTCGCTCGGCTTGATGTGGTTGCTTCGATCACTGGGGAAAAAGGCCGAGGTGATCGTGCGAGGCGAGGTCCCGCTCGCATATCGCAGTCTGCCAGGTGCCGACGAGATTCGTGATGTAGACGCTGTCGACAAAGACTATGACGCCATATTTGTCATCGAATGCTCTGACCTTGAGCGCCCGGGCATAAATCGCCTTGCCGAACAGCAGACGGTCAACATTGACCACCACGCTACCAGCGAACACTTCGGAACAATTAATTGGATCGACCCCACCGCATCAGCCGTCGGCG
>JBDTMQ010000061.1:0-5782 GCA_039934155.1 Acidobacteriota bacterium
AAGTCTAGAAATTCCAGCATTTACGGATACCTGCAGGACTTGGTGTCGATCGCCGCCCGTTCGTCCGTAGTCGTTTATACGTTTGACACCAAGGGAATGCGCTCGATGTCGATCAGCGCCGCCGATAATACCTACGAGATCATTGACGGCCATCGCGGACAGAAAGAACGCGCAAGGCTCGAGGATTTTAAGAACAGCCAGGACGGACTGGTCTATTTTGCAAGTCAGACCGGCGGACAGGCTCTTTTGAACAGCGACGATCTGAACGGCGGCATGGAACGCGCGTTGGAACGCCAGACCGGCTACTATCTTTTGGCCTATCAGCCGGACACCGAGACGTTCGATCCGACCAAACGTAAATTCAATAAATTTGAGGTCAAGGTAAACCGCCCTGGATTATCGGTCAGTTACCGGAGCGGCTTTTTTGCTTCGGACCGGGAGGACAGCGTCGAGCCGCGGCTGTCGGCCGAACGTCAGTTGATCGATGCGCTCGTCTCGCCATTTGCGCGAAATGAGATCGCGCTCAATATCAACGCCCTGTATGCAGACGATCCGGTGGACGGGGCGTATATCAGGTCGTTCCTGCATATCGACGCTAAAAGTCTCAAATTCCACGAGACTGCCGAGGGGTGGCAAGAGGCGACTTTTGACATCGCGGCCGTGACGTTCGGCGACAACGGTGTGCCGGTCGAGACAAAAGAGACAAAATATACGATCAAGACCAAGGGTGCGACATACGCGACAATGCTTCAGCGGGGTTTCATATACGTCCTTATAATGCCGGTCAAAACACCGGGCATTTATCAGTATCGTGTGGCGCTTCGCGACGCTGAAACCGGAAAGATCGGTTCGGCTTCTCAGGTGATAGATGTTCCTGATCTTCGAAAAGGAAAGCTCGTGCTTTCGAACCTTGCCGTCGAGGACGTCAACATGTCGACCTGGCAGAATATTACGGCGGGAAAGGTCGGCACAAGCCCGGGTCAAATGCAGGTAGCATCGACGCTGCTCTACGATACGGTCTTAAAACAGTTCCCTTCGGGAACAGTGCTCCGATACGGTGTCGAGGTCTATAACGGGAAAGCAAAGACCGGAGAGATGCCGGAATTAGAGGTCCACGCAAGGGTGCTTCAAAACAACGCAGTAGTCGTCGCGGGCAACAGGAATCCAGTCGATCCGGCGGGGCAGCGGGACCCGAAACGGATCAAAGTGAGCGGTGCGATCCTGTTAAAAAATGAGCTGCAGCCGGGCGATTATGTGCTTCAGCTGACGGTGAGCGACCGGTCGGGAAAACAGACCGCAACCCAACTTTTCCCATTTGAGATCGTGAAATAAGAGTGAATGTTATTCAGGCTGGCCCTTGCATCCCGGGGTAAAAAGAGCCGGCTGTTTGGTGCTGATTATCGGATAGTTCTCGGCCTCTTTATTGACCTCGAGCCAATTCAGATATTCCTCGGGGATCGACATATCTGAAAAAATAGCTTCGACCGGACACTCAGGCAGGCACGCATCGCAATCGATGCACGTGTCGGGATTGATCAATAATTTATCCGGCAGCTCGTGAAAAGCTTCGACGGGGCAAACCGCGGCGCAATCGGTGTATTTACATTCGACACACGGTTCAGCAACAATATAGGTCATCGAAAAAGTAACTCCTTAACTCGTCAAGAGAGGCAAATTAAAACCGTAATACTCGAATGGTAACTTGTCAAATGAAGCAAGACAAGTGATAGAATGCCTTCATATTCTTAACTTAACAGGCCAAAAGTTCACAAGGAAACCTGAATGAAAAACATCAAAGCTGAACGCGAGCTGGCGTTAGATTTTTTGCGTGTGACCGAGGCGGCGGCGATCGAATCGGCAAAGACAATGGGCCAGGGCGACCGAAAACATTCGGACCATGTCGCCGTAGAAGCAATGCGTGAGGTAATGGATAGCGTGCCTATGCGGGGCCGGATCGTCATAGGCGAAGGCGAACGTGACGAGGCTCCGATGCTGTATATCGGCGAAGAGGTGGGCGGCGGAAATTATTCGGACGAAGCGCGGCAGGAGTTTCCCGAGGTCGACATTGCGGTCGATCCGCTAGAGGGAACGAACCTGTGTGCTTTGGGCGCAAATAACGCGATCGCGGTGTTGGCGGCGGCAGAACGAGGCGGTCTGCTTAACGCACCGGACATTTATATGGATAAGATCGTCGTTGGCCCTTCGTCACGCGGAGCCGTCGATATAGACGCCCCGGTGGCTGAAAATCTTAAAAACATTGCCCGCCGGCTGGGCCGCGATGTCGACGATCTGACCGTGATCTGCCTCGACCGTTCGCGGCATAAAAAACTGATCGACGACGTCAGAGCCACCGGTGCCCGAATTCGCCTGATATCCGACGGTGATCTTTCGGCCGGAATATCGGCAGCCGTTGCCGGGACGAATATTCACGCGCTGATGGGTATCGGCGGCGCCCCAGAGGGCGTCATCACGGCCGCGGCGATGAAATGCCTCAACGGCGAGATACAGGCAAAACTGGTATTCGATCCCGAAAAACTCGGTGTAGATAAGTCAAAAGTGCCGCCCGCTGAGGAGGTAATGCGGCGTTTGAACGAGATGGGCATTCACGATGTGGACAAGATCTATGACACGAACGACCTGGCACCCGGAAAGAAAGTGATCTTTGCGGCAACGGGCGTGACCGACGGCGCGCTGCTGCGAGGGGTAAGATTCTTTGGCGCCGGCAAGCGGACCCATTCGGTGGTAATGACAACTGATTCAAAGAGCATTAGGTTTGTAGATACTGTCCATGTCGAGGGCGGACCCGATGCGGTGATCCGTTTTTGATCTCAGAGCTAAGCGGCCCTGGTCCCACATATCCGATATTGATGTGTTGTTTGAAAAGAATTGGAAACAATGGGTAAGAGCAGCCGTCTGTATTAATTGATGGCGGAAGTAGCGGAAAATTACGTAAAGACAGACGTCGCGGCCGGACTCAGGCGAAACGCGTATACAGTGTGGATAGCCGCGCTCGGCGTCGTTTTGATCTGGGTTGCCGCGATCGTGCTGACACCGGTTGCAAAAGCGTCGGGCGTGGGTGAGCTTTCGGGCTATAGCTATCATTTTTTCTCGTATATATGTCACCAAATGCCCGAACGCTCGTTCAGCGTGGCGGGGTATCAGTTTGCAGTTTGCTCGAGATGTTTTGGCGTTTATTTTGGCCTGCTGGCGGGAATCGCGACCTATCCGCTTTGGCGGCCGATCGACGAGACAGACTCGATCCCGCGGTTTTGGCTGTTCCTTTCGCTGATACCGATCGCTGTCGACTGGTCGCTGACGATATTCGGTATCTGGGAAAACACGTTTTTATCGAGGTTCGTTACGGGCGCTTTACTCGGCCTGGCGTGCGGCGTTTTTATCGTTCCCGCACTGGTCGAGATCTCGAGAAACCTGGTTTTTAGGCCTCCCAAAGACCTTCGCACATAATAAGAAAAGGCCCCCCTTTTTGGCGGCCTTCTTTTAACCCAAATCGATTAAACGATATTTATTTCAGATAAGCTGTTGGCAGCACGAAATTTAGTGCCCCGTGATATTAAATTACATCTTATTCGCTGTGAGGCTCTTTGGCAAGCACACCCGCAAAGGGCGAACTTTGATTGACTAAATTTCGTAAAAATATCAAGATTAAGTTCCGACTAATAACAGGTGTATGAGTTTTACCAAAGACAGCGCGACCGATCAGGCAAAAAAGGATCTCGCAACGCGCATCAATGTCGACGAAGCGCAGATCTCAGTGTCGAAAGTTTCTGACGAGGATTTCCCGAATATGTCTTTGGGATCGCCCGTTGACGGTGAAATAGCTGCCCAAATGATCTCCAGCGGGTGGAAGATCATACTTGGCGCCGGCGGACGCAATTATGAATACCGGGCGGATAAATATCAGCTGCGGGCGCATGGGATCGACGGCCGTAATCATGTCGTCAAAGGTTGAGAATTTTTAGTGATCGCGTTTCAGTAGGAGTTTTACGTTATGGATCGCACTAATATTTGGATAAGGATCGGGATCGCAGCGATCATGATCACGATGGCCGCCGTCCTCGGACAGGTCAGACGCTGGCAGGATAAACTTAGCACGGATCGTTCCGTTCGAACGTCGGCGACGAATTCGGCAAAGCCGACGACCTCAAAACGTTCGGCAGATGAAGCCGAACCCGAGATATTGGTCAGGTTCAAGCCGGGCGTGACGCTCAACCAGATCCGCAGTATTGCCTCTCGAAATAACGACCGGATCGAGGACGAGATCGAAAGTGTAAAGGGTCTCGTGTCCATCGACGACCTCGACAACGCGTCGGCCAAAGAACTGGTAAATCAATATTCCGCAATGTCCGACCTGGTCGAATATGCCGAACCGAATTTTGAGATCTCGCTGAATGATCCGACCGTCGCGGCCTCGACGCATGAGCTGGTGCAGTGGGAATATTCGGGAAAGCTGCCGAACGATCCTATGTTCGAACAGCAGTGGGCGCTCAACAATGTCGGCCGCGACGGCGGGAAAGAGCATGCCGATATCAACGCATTGAAAGCATGGCTGAAAACACAGGGCAGCGACCAGGTTGTTGTCGCCGTGTTGGACACCGGCGTCGATTACACACATAAAGATCTGGTGGCCAACATGTGGCTGAGGCCCGACAATGTGCCTCAATACAGCGATGACGAGCTCGGCACTTTTAACGACCTTCAGGGGTTTGATGCGAACACGAACGCGGCCGATCCGATGGACGATAATGGCCACGGAACGCATTGCGCAGGCATCATCGGTGCCGAGGGTGACAATGACGAAGGCATCGCCGGGATCAATTGGAACGTGCAGATCATGCCGCTCAAGTTTCTTGGCCGCGGCGGGTTCGGAACGACAAAGAACGCGATCGAGGCGATCAATTACGCGATCGACCGAAAGCAAAAGGGCGTGAACGTACGCGTGATCAACGCAAGCTGGGGTTCGACACAGCGATCGAAAGCGCTCGAGGACGCGATCAGGGCAGCCGGCGAACAGGGTATTTTGTTTGTTGCGGCCGCTGGGAATGACGGTTCGGACAACGACAAGCGACCGCATTTTCCTTCCAATTATGACCTGCCGAACGTGATCAGCGTCGCCGCTCTCGACCGCACCGACTCACTGGCGAGCTTTTCGAATTTCGGCTTGAAAACGGTGCACATTGCGGCGCCGGGCCGAGATATTTTGTCGACTTGGATCAATGACGAGTTTCGCGAGGCATCGGGAACATCGATGGCTGCTCCACAGGTGTCAGGTGTTGCGGCCTTGATCCTCGCCGCCGAGCCGAAGATCTCCGTCGAAAAACTTCGGGAACGCATACTTAAGTCAGTGGATAAGATCGACGCGCTTTCCGGAAAGATCGCGAGCGGCGGGCGCATAAATGCCGCAGCGGCTCTGGGAAATTAGACCGTTTGCAGAATTTCTATTTGGGCGGGACAACACTGTTCCCGCCCTTTTCATTTTGGTTACGGGCAATTTTGAACCGGCCGCTTTGACCGACGCGCATGTCGCTTAGATCTCACTCGGTTTGCCGAGAGCTCGGCCGCGATCGATGTTGACGGGCCGGCCTTTTCCATCCTACAATTGGCTTCGCATTCGCCAACTAGTTTAATTCGCAATCAATAAGCGGTGTTTTTTGACCATTGTCCCGACTTTCAGGACCTACCGCAGATCTCGCGTGAACGAATTTTTTCGGAGGGCTGAAAGTGCAGCAGACACCACTAAATAACACTGGCCGCCTGATCATCT
>JBDTMQ010000062.1:0-4677 GCA_039934155.1 Acidobacteriota bacterium
CGCGAGGATCAAAGCCGGCGGACCGCCCATAAATACCGTAACGGGAAGCGCCTCGTTACGTTCTTCGGCCTCGTGATAATGAAAGCCGCCGCCCTTACCGATCTGCCAGTGCATTCCCGTCGATCCGGCGTCGAAACGCTGCATTCGATAAATGCCGAGATTGTGTTTTCTGGTAGCGGGGCTTTCCGTATAAACGAGCGGCAATGTATTAAAGAAACCGCCGTCTTCCGGCCACAACTGAAGGAAAGGTATTGCGTCAAGGTCAACGGGTGACTGACTCATTTCAAGTACAGGCGCACGGGACGTCTTTCGGAGCCCGAGTTTCAGGGCTTTGACACCGATGTCTCTAAACTTCCACATCGTCGAGGGCCGCGGCGGCAAGAGAGATTCGACCGCCTCGACGGCACGCGCGACAAACTGCTTCGGACCATTGCCAAACGCGAGGTCTATTCGTTTTACGGTGCCGAACAGATTGGTTATAACTGGAAATGAAGAACCCTGAACATTCGTGAATAGAAGTGCTTTACCAGACCGTTCGATAACGCGGCGATGTATCTCGGCGATCTCGAGATATGGATCGACCCTGGCCGATATCTCGACGATCTCATTTTCGCGTCTTAAGGTATCGATAAATGATCTGAGATTGGTGTGCATTTTGCGGAACGTACACTGCTGCCGTATCTGAGGTTGAAAGAGTGTTCAGTTATTTCAGATCATACATACGTTGAAATCGGCCATGAATACATAGATCAAACGTTGAAGAGGCGTCGAGATGATAAACCGACGCCTCAGGAAAACGGCTTTTGTTAATGTGTTGCATCAAGTGTCGGTTAGCCGACTGTTAATGCGTCTCTTAAACTACTGGATTATTTAACCAAAGCCTCGTTACCGATGTCCAGTTTATCGGCCTCGATGACTTCGATCTTCATCCCCGGAAAACGCTTTGCGAGGTCATCCTTAAAAATCGAATAGTCGCCGACTATGATAATATCGCCGCCCAACAGATTTTTTGCGGCAAACTGGCGGATCTGGGTATCAGTTACGCCATTCACGCTCGAAACAAACGAATTCAATTCCGTTGTTGGTATCCCAAAACTGTACAGGTCGCTGACCGCCCCTGCCAGGCCGCCGGTCGTCTCGAGGTTCCTGCCAAATCCGCCCGTCAAAACCGATTTTCTAGGGGTAAGTTCGGCGGGTTCGATGGCGCCGTCGGTCAGCCGTTTAACTTCGGCCATCACAAGCTGAGCGACTTCGGCGGCCGACTCATTCTTGGTCTGCGTTCTGGTCGAGAAGTTCGATTTTGTGTCACGCCAGCTAAAACCGCTTCCCGCACCGTAGCTTAACCCGCGTTTGATTCGGATCTCCTGATTAAGCCGGGATGAATATCCGCCGCCGAGTACCGAATTGAGCACCGACGACGGATAGAAATTACGGTCCTGCCGCCCAATTCCCTGAAGGCTTTTCAGATACGAAACCGACGCCTGACCCGAGTTTGGCAGATCTACCACTAGGATCCTGCGAAGTCCCTCGGATGAAACTGCAGGCTTTTCCGTTGACCCGCGAAGTGCCGCCCGGGCCGAACCGCTACTCGGACCACGCCAGCTGCCAAACAGTTTTTTAGCCTCGGTCTCGGCCGCAGCCATCGTGATATCGCCCACAAAGATCAAAACGGCTTTTTCGGGACGAAAGTTATCGGCATGAAAGTTGACGATATCGTCTCTCGTGATAGCAGCAAGGCTGGCCGGCGTTCCTCCGGCCGGATGTTCGCCAAAACTGTATTTGCTGGCGACATATGACGACAAAAACCCGGGCTGTTTCAAGCTGAACTTTAGTCCGTCGAGTGCCTGTGAGCGAAGCAGATCGAGTTCTTCCTGTTTGAATGACGGGTTGAGCACCACATCGGCGAGAATAGCCATTGCTTCGTCAACCTTATCCGAAGTGACCGTGACGTTGACGATAGAATTATTCCATCCGGCCCCTGTATTTAACGAACCGCCGAGAAACTCGATCGCTTCGGCGATCTGCGTCGCCGATCGCGTCTTAGTGCCTTTTGACAGCATCGACGCCGTAAGGTTTGCGAGTCCGGCTCTTGTGATGTCTTCTGATGAAGCGCCGCTTTTTACCAAAAGCTGTACGGTTACCAGCGGGACCGAGGTCCTTTCGACGACGGCGACCGTCAGGCCGTTCGAGAGTTTTACTTCTTTTACGGCAGGGATGGTTCCCGATTTAGGTGCGCCCGGTGCCGGCGGAACTTCCTGTGCGACGGCCGACATTGCGAGGGTCCCGAGACATAAAATGACTGTCAGCCCAAAGCTGTATGCTGATCGTAAATTTTTTTTCATTATTTCTCGGCCTCCTGAGCATAGTAGATAACGACACGGTTCGAATCGCTGAAATATTTCTTCATTACACGCTGAACATCAGCGGCCGTCACCGCCTGCAGCTTTTTGATATCTGAATTGACGGCTTTCGGGTCTCCTTGGTAAGCAATTGCGAACTCGATCGCGATCGCTTTTCCGTCGTTGTCCTCGCGGGCCTGGATCGCCTGAGTGATCAGCTGGTTTTTCGCTTTCTCCAGCTCTTTAGCCGTCACCGGCTGGTCCTGGATCAACTTAAGTTCGGCAAGCAGAGCCTTTTCCAACACATCGGGCGTTTTACCTTCGGACGCGATCGCCACAAAAGTGAGAAGGCCGCGGTCCGCACGGATGTCCGCCGAGAACTGTGCCTGTTGTGAGATCTGTTGGCGATAAACAAGGCTCTGATAAAGCCTTGAGCTCTCGCCGCCGGAGAGGATCGTTTCGGCGACACGAAGCGCCGGGATGTCCGGGCTCTTCGACGTCGGGGCGAGATATGTTATCGCGACGGCCGGGAACGGTACATTCGGTGCGGTCGTCAAATGCCGTTGTTCTTTGGTCCTTTCGGGCTCTGTCACAGAAACGCGCGGGATCGTCCCGGCCGGTTTTGCTATTCGGTTAAAGTATTTATCGGTCCATGCGTCGAGCTGCTTTTGGTCGAAATCGCCGTAGAGCATTCCGTACGGATTGGCCAGTATTCGCTGGCGAAACTCTTCTTTCACCACATCGCGTTCCGAGTTGAAATTCGTCTCATCGACGTTCAGATTCACCATCCGATCGCTCTCGGCCCACAAAAGGGTCTCGAGATAATTTGAGGGCACGACCTCGTAATAATTCGTGAAATCGTCCCACGTCGAAGCATTGTTAAAGCCGCCGACATCTTCGGTGATACGGTCCATCTTTTCGTTGGGCATGTTCTTGGTCGATTTGAACATCATGTGTTCGAACATATGTGCAAATCCCGAGCGGCCCTGCGGATCATCTTTGGAACCGACGTTGTACCAAACGTGGATGGCGACCGTCGGACTCGCATTTTCCTGCAGAGACACCACGCGCAGCCCGTTCGCAAGCGTCCGCTCCTTAATAGCCATTGGGGCGACAGAGATCTGGGCAACGGCGGCGATCGATGTGCAGACCGCAACTATAAGTATGGCAATTAGTTTTCGCATATTGATCATAGAGATTAGGGTTTTACCGGTTACTACGCACGGCAGCCGGAATAGTTCTTTAGATGCTTGAACGGGCCAAAAGTGTCCCACCCTGTCTGAGGGGTGTCTGATGGGTAGGTTGAGACACCTAAGCTATTGATAACAACAGTATTACGACTCATCAAAGCCCGTTTTCAAGCAGTTTTTCAAAAAACTTTTGTGTCGCCTTCTGGGCTATGCCGTTGAGAGCGTGCAACAGTGTATCACAGATGTGACAAAACGAATATCAAATACATTTCAAGCTGCGCGGACGCACCGCGTTCATCGGTCTGAAAGGTGGAGCATCTCAACAGTACCAACTGCTGCGAGATCCTGCTTCCCATCGGTCAGCAGCCGCCCTTAGAAAGCTCCAGGCTATAAACCCGGACCGGCCCAAAATCCTTGAACGCAGAAAGCTGCCGCGAAATCGTGAATCCGCAGTTCTCTGCGACCCGTATTGAAGCCGCGTTCCCGTCAGCAATAACAGCGATCAGGGACGATATACCATAACGAGCAGCTGCCAAGGCGATCGCGCATTTTGCTGCTTCGGTCGCTATTCCTCGACCCCAGAAAGTTCGGTCAACAACATACGACAGTTCTGGCCGTGGCAAGCCGTCTAAGGTTTGCAGGAATATTCCGCAGCGACCGACGAGGCGGCGGTCATATTTTTGTTCGATACCCCACAGGCCGTAACCGACCCGACCGTAATAATCACTGATCTGGCGCTCAATGCCCGCGCGTACCTCGGTTATCGAAGCTGGCCCGGCGCCCATAAACCTCCAGGTTTCCGGATCCGAGCAGATCTCAAAAAGGCGGCGGTCGTCGTCGGGAACAAGCTGTCGCAACCGGAAATTTTCTGTTTCGGCGATGATCATTTGGCTTCGTATTCATAAAAGCCCTTGCCGGACTTTCGGCCGAGCCAGCCGGCGTCAACATATTTTTTAAGCAGGGGCGACGGCCGGTATTTTGGGTCGCCGAGACCTTCATGAAGTACGTTAAGTATGGCAAGACAAACGTCTAAGCCGATAAAGTCTGCCAGAGTCAGCGGGCCCATCGGATGATTCATCCCGAGCTTCATTATCTCGTCGATCGCCTCACGAGTGGCGACGCCCTCGTGCAGGGCGAATATCGCCTCG
>JBDTMQ010000063.1:0-6471 GCA_039934155.1 Acidobacteriota bacterium
TTCTCGACACGCACCTCTTCAATTGTTACCTGCTGCTGCGCTTTTGCATCAGCGAGCGGGCCGGCCTGGAGTGACTTTGCACGTTCCGATTCGATCTCGGCCTGGACCTGGGCTTTTTGGATCTCGGTCTCACGCTGTGACTGGGCTATCTGGGCCTCGGTTTCGAGACGTACCTTTTCGCCTTCCTGCAGGGCGAGCGAGGCTTTTATCTTCGAGTCGCGGTTGGCTTCGGCCTGGCCGATCTCAGCATCGCGTTTTACCTCGGCCGTCCGGCGTTTACCGAGGGCATCGAGATAGCCTTCGTCGTCTGAAATTTCCTGGATGGTAAGTGCGTCGAGCCCGATGCCCATTTTTTCCAGATCGCCGGCGGCCTCGGTCGTAAGTTTTTGTGCAAAGCTCTGGCGGTCGTTGTTGATCTCTTCGACTGTGAGCGTGCCGAGAATAGCTCTCAGGTGGCCCTCGAGCGTCTGGAAAACGAGTCGGTGGAACTGCTCCTGCGGCATGCCGAGGAAACGTTCGGCGGCCGATCTCAAACTCGTGTCATCACCTTTGATCTTGACGTTCGCCACGGCCTTGACGCTGACAGGAACGCCCTGGCCGGTGTAGGCGCGGGTCGTGGTCAGCGGCACCGTGATCACGTTCAGGTCAAGGTATTCGACCTTTTCGAGGAACGGGAAAACCAGCGTCGCACCGCCCCGAACAAGGCGATAGCCGGCCACGCTGCCGTCCGCAAGCTTTCGCTTACGGCCGGAAATAACGGCCGCCTGGTTGGGCGAAACCTTTATGTAGTTACGGCTGATCAGCATTAATGCGATCAATACCGCAACAACGATGACGAGAATAATGACAGGGATCAGCAGTATGCCGTAATTTGAAAGTATTTCCACGTTAACCTCTTTCTATTTGCGGGTTAGTTAGTTTGGCCGTTTTGTCTCACCCGGTGAAGCACTTTTTCGTGTCCTCTGCGTCTTCGATCTTTGTGTGCTTGATCAGGAGTTAAACGAACCCGCTTCTTTCTTTTTCTACCAGTACCGAATCGCCGGCTATGCCCTCGACCGTGACCGTCGTGCCCGCCTTGATCTCTTCGCCGTCTCTGGAACGTGCGATCTTGTCCACGCGTTCGTCGCCGATGCGGGTGGATATCTGGCCCATTTCGCCCGGTTTGATCGTTACTGTGACCTGAGCCGATCTACCGATCAGCGCGTCGTCGTTGAACGAGCTTGATGCCTGCTGGCCGACCAGGAACCGCCCGAACAGCGACACGACCACCGCGAAGACCACACCGCCCAACAGCCCAAAGAACGAGCTCACCACCGCGCCGAAACCCATCTGTGCACCGATCGCACCGAAACCGCCGAAAGCCGTAATGAACACTGCCAGCACACGGCTGTCTAAAAATCCAAAATCGACACCCGAATCAACCCCAATATCGGGCGTACCGCCGAACATCTCGAAAATATCGCCGACCACCAGCGAGATCAGCAAAAACAAGAACCCAAGGCCGCCGATGATGACGAATAGAATAAAGAGATCGATACTCGAAAAAAGGTCCATATAGGCTTGTGAACGGATGATTCCGAGAATGATACAACGAAAATCAATCAGCAGGAAATTTTGTTTACCGTTCTCTAAACGCGGATCGGGCAGATCGAGCGGAAAAAACCGGGGCAGAATCAATTTCTTTATCCGGCCTTTTCCGTCTCATCCGCGCATACCCGCGTTTAAGAGTGCGTTACTGAGAGATCGCGTTGAACAACAAAGGATACGTCGCCAGCGATTGTCCGCGGTATTGCGGCCTGAAGCCGAACAGCACTATCTTGCCCTTGCCGATGGTGAATTCGACCAACGCTGCCTTTCCCGCGATCTTTTCAGCGCCGAGAGCCCAGCCGGACAACAAGATCTGTTTAGGATCTGACGGGTAGCGGGCGATTATCTTGAAGTTGTTGGTCAGCGCGAGCGGGCCGGTCTGGATCTCGAACGCTGGCGAGTTTTCGAACCAAGCTATCGACTGCTGTGGCATTCCTTTGGCGATCGGGTGGGTGGTGTCGAGCTCGGTGCTGAGGATCGAGCCGGGGATGTAAAAGTCCTTGCGGGCGATACCCCGGGTCACGTCCTTGACCGGCAGGTTGAACTGCTCGATGGCAAATTGCGACGAGCGGTTCAGAAAGACGAGCGTCCCGCCGGCCTCGACAAATTTTTTCAGGTTCTCAAGGCCTTCCTTCCCGACACCGCCCGTGTACTCGTCCGGCATCGAGCCTTTCGGGTAGCCGTTGAGGATCTGGTTTGGCGATTGATCGGGGAAGATGATCACGCGAGTGTGACTTTCGATTGATGTTCGAACCTCGCTGTTCCGGATGTTGTCGAATTTGGAGCAGCAGAAAGAACTCTCGCTCTTCGTTCGTTCTATTATCCAGCGTGTCCAGCCTTCGTCCATGCTCGGTATCTCGGACCTGTAAAGCGCTATTCGCGGCTGTCCCGCCGTGCCTGTCCCGCACCCGCACGACGATCCGTTTCCGCTGCCGCTCTCAGAGCCTTGGGGCAATTTGTAAGCGAACCTGTGATAGACCGGTGTCGCGGTAATGCCCATAAGCAACGGTAAAGTGTGGGCAGTTACGTCATAAGGCGTGATCGGATGGCCGCTCTCGTCCAATAGGTCCGGGTACCTTTGACGCTCAAGGAGCGCTTTGGCAAAGCTGAAATAAGGTTGGTCGCTGCGGACGACCGCTGAACCGCGTTCATAGGTGGTCCCGTCAACCTTAAATGGCGCGATCGTCTGTTCAACGGCTACGCCGCCGTGACGCAGAATATCGGCAACCGCCGAATCGGCATATTGTGCCGGGATCACAAATGCGAATGGTTCGGCACCGACCTTCGTCCGCACCGCCTCTTTGCCGATCTCATAAAACCTCGTTAGCCACCGCTCGCGGTTGTTCGCCGCGTGGTCGAGCAGGGTAAATGCGGTGGTGGTCATATAATTCGTGATGTCTCGCGGGTGCCATTCGCCGCCTTTCCAGACCGGGCCGAAGTTCGCCGATTCGACCTGCGGGTCATAGCCGTCGTCAGACGGAACACGAAGCCTTTCGAAATCGACCTTGACCGGTGTCGCAAGCCGGCACGAAGCGGTTTCGCTCAGTATCCGCACGCCGCCGTGGTAATGCGAATAAGCCCGCGAGGGCGTCCACGCGTCGTAGGTCGAGTTGGTCGTTATGCCCTGAAATCCTTTGTCGCGAAGGGTTTTGGCCATGTAATTGCCCAGGTCGGTGTATCCGTCGACGATCTGTTTTGGCACGTTAGGCTCGACGGGCTGCATGTAAGGCGGGAGGAAGAGCCGCGAGCCGTTCTGGCCCTGCTGGTGAATGTCGTGCACGATCTGCGGGTGCCAGACATTGTGAATTTTGTCGACGGTCAGCTGTGTTTCGACCTGTGTAAAAGCGTACCAGTCGCGGTTGTCATCGTGCCCGACGTACTTGTGATAAAGCTCCGGCGGATCGGTCCCTTCGTACGGCGTCCCGAGGGTTTTCTGGTACCAGTTGTTCACGATGTCTACGCCGTCGGGGTTGAGGCTGGGGACGAGCAGGATGATCGTGTTATCGAGGATCTTTTTTATCTCGGGCTCGTTGGAGCTTGCTAATCGGTGCGCGATCAGCATCGATGAGAGATAGCTGCCCACCTCGGTAGAATGGATGCCACAGGTGATTAGGACGATCGTTTTGCCTTGTTTTATCAGCTTCTCAGCTACTTTGTCTTCGCTTTTGAACGTCCGCGGGTCGGCCAGCTTCGCATTTATTTGTCGATATTTTTCGAGGTCCTTAAGATTCTCAGCACTGCTGATCGTCGCATAGACAAAGGGTGCGCCCATTGTCGTCTTGCCGATCTCCTGAACTTGCACGCGGTCGCTGGCGGCATCGAGTTTCTTGAGATAATCGATGACCTGCGCCCAACTCGCGAGCTTGCGGTCGTCGCCCGGCGTCCAGCCGAGCGTATCCTTCGGCGAGAGTATCTGCCCGATCCCGATAGTGGAAAATACAAGCAGCAGACCGCAAAGCAGCGGGAACATCAGAGATCGAATTTTATTCATAACGTATGTTTTGTCGGCGAATTTTGGGAAAATTTAGCCAAGTATAAGTGATTTGCTGCAAAAGTCGTAAGTCCGGTGAGCTTAAAACTGACGGCAACAACCATCCAATGGTTATTGCCTTTTTTTCTAACAAAAGGTAAATTGCAATGCAGAACTTTCCCGAATTTATCGCATCATAACGAAATACGACCGTCCGCGAAACCACCCGGAAACGGTTTTGAAAAGCACAAACTGGAGGCCTTTTTTCGGATGAAAAATCCATTTCTCGAGAATTTCCGCCCGTATATTCCTGACTCGTCCAATTTACGCGAGCTTACGGTGTTTCCGCTGCTTGTCGGTACGCTGCTGGGCATTGTCTTTGGCGCATCGTCGCTCTATCTCGTGCTGAAGACAGGACTAACGGTCTCGGCGTCGATCCCGGTCGCGGTCATCGCGATCACGCTGTTCCGCCTGCTATCAAAGGTCGGCATGCGTGATGCGACCATCCTCGAGGCAAACGTGATGCAGACGGCCGGTTCAGCGGGCGAATCGATCGCTTTCGGTATCGGCGTAACGATGCCGGCCATCATGATCCTCGGCTTCGATCTGGACCTGACGCGCGTGATGCTGGTCGCGATCATGGGCGGTCTGCTCGGCATTTTGATGATGATACCGCTGCGGCGTGCGCTTATCAGGGACCAGCACGGCTATCTGAAATATCCAGAGGGCACGGCCTGTGCTGAGGTACTGAAAGCGGGTGCGTCGAAGGAATCTCGTGAAGCATCACATGAAGGCAATACCGCTGAAACGGACGACGCAGCACTTCAGGGCGGCAAGATCATTTCGATCGGTTTTCTGGTCGGATTCATTTTTAACGCGCTGATGCAGGTTTTCTCTTTCTGGAAAGGAACGCCGACCAAAGAGTTCAGCGAAAGCACATTCAAGGGCGGCTCGGTCAGCCTGGCAAACGACCCTACGCTGCTGGGCGTTGGATATATTATCGGCCCCAAGATCGCCGGCCTGATGATGGGCGGCGGTATTTTGTCGTACTTGGTGCTGATACCGATGATCAAGTTCTTTGGCGGTATGATGACGAGTCCCGTTGCGCCGGAATTGACCCATACGATCGCCGAGATGGATCCTGACGGTGTTCGCGGCGCATACGTTCTATATATCGGTGCCGGGGCCGTTGCAATGGCGGGAATCATCTCGCTGGCAAGGAGCTTGCCGACGATAATTCACGGACTAAAGGGCGGACTTGCCGACCTTCGGGGCGGCTCGAACGGCGCCGACGGTAACGCCGTGCCGAGGACCGACCGCGACCTTTCGATGAAATGGGTCATTGTCGGTGTGGTCGCCCTGATCGCCGGGATCATGCTTTTTCCTCAACTGGGGCTAAGCATTTTTCAGCATCCCTTCGTCTCATTCTTCGGTGCGATCCTAATCATTCTACTTGGCTTTCTTTTTGTGACCGTTTCGTCGCGGCTGACGGGTGAGGTCGGCTCATCGTCAAACCCGATCTCGGGAATGACCGTCGCAACGCTGCTTATCACCTGTCTCGCGTTCCTGCTGCTCGGCTGGACGACAGCTGATCCATATTTCGTCACCGCCCTTTCCATCGGCGGCATCGTCTGTATCGCGGCTTCGAACGGCGGAACGACCTCACAGGATCTGAAGACCGGCTTCTGGGTCGGTGCCACGCCTCGCAACCAGCAGATCGCGATCCTGGTCGGAGCACTTGCATCGGCCCTCGTGCTTGGCTCGCTGCTCATCTTTTTGAACGATTCGCGAACGTACTATCAAAAGGTCGATCCCGTATCTGTCGAGGCCAAAGCGACGGTGACCGAAGACCAGCTTTTCCGTGAGAACGGCCATATCAAATCAGAAAAGGCGCTTGGGAAATTCGAGGATGTCGATACGACCACTTATAACGTTTGGCAAAACACCGATCCCAAATTAGGGCAGGTAGGCAAATATCTCGTTAACGAACAGGGTACGCCCGTCTATTTCGTCGATCCGGGCATCAACGGGATCTTAAAAAAGGACGATGCCGGCAACGACCTGGAACGTTACGACGCGCCAAAGGCGACGCTGATGAGTTACATCATCAAAGGCGTGCTCGGTCAGAATCTTCCCTGGGGTCTGGTCATACTCGGGGCGATGATCGCGATCGTTCTTGAAGTGTCCGGTGTCCCATCTCTGGCCTTTGCGGTTGGGATCTATCTTCCGATATCGACATCGTCGCCCATCTTTATCGGCGGCATCGTCCGGTATGCGGTCGATATCTGGCTAAAACGGCGGCTCATGAGCAGGAACTTGACCGAGGAGCAAATAATCGCCGAGACCGATAAATCCAACGGCGTCTTGATGGCCTCGGGCTACATCGCCGGCGGTGCGATCGCGGGTATTTTGAT
>JBDTMQ010000064.1:0-2467 GCA_039934155.1 Acidobacteriota bacterium
CCGATCGAATACGTCATGCACTCGCCGACCGCAATTCCTTCGTGCGCAACACCCGGGGGCAGATAGAGCATGTCGCCCGCGTCGAGTACCCATTCGCTAGATGCCCGAAAGCCTTCGACGTTGTTGATCGGCGCTCCTTGCGCTGCTCGCAACCCCCGTTGGCGGCTGATGCGCCAGCGCCGGCGCCCCGCGGCCTGCAGCAGAAAGACATCGTACGAATCGACGTGCGGGCGACGCCGCGATGCGACAGGCAGTCGGGCCTGTTCGAGGTAAGGTCGATATCCAGCACGAAATCGTCACCAACGGGATGAATGCCTTCGACCGCGAGCCCGACACGTGTCAACTGGGCCGCCAATTCGTCAGCGGGAAGATAGATCTGTATAAGGTCTTTTAACCAGTTGTAACTGATATTCATAAGGGGAAAGGATCTGATCCTAAAATTGTCGTGCCTTTAGATATTTGCCGCGGGAAGGGCTATTTTCGGTTTATCTGCGATCATCTGAACTGTTCTAGAAATCGCACGTCGTTCTCGAACAGATGTCGGATGTCGTCGATCGAATACATCAATGCTGCCATTCGCTCGAGGCCGAATCCAAAAGCGAAACCCGAATAGATCTTGGGATCGACACCGCAGGCTCTTAAAACGTTTGGATGAACCATACCCGAACCGCCCAGTTCGATCCAGCCCGAACCTTTGCAGGGGCGGCAACGCTCGCCTTTAATTTTCCCAGTGCCGCGGCATTTGAAGCATGAGAAATCGGACTCGGCCGACGGTTCTGTAAAAGGGAAGTATGACGGTCGAAAACGCGTGACAGTGTCTTCGCCATACATTCGGCGCAGCCATTCGGTCACGGTCCCTTTGAGATGTGCCATCGTGATGCCTTTATCAACGCACAGACCCTCCAACTGGTGGAACATCGGCGTATGCGTCATATCGGGCGTATCACGCCGAAATACTTTGCCTGGCGCAAGTATCCTGATCGGAACACCGCGGCGTTCCATCGCACGGATCTGGACGGTCGATGTTTGCGACCGAAGTGCCAAACCGCCTGTCGTGTAAAAGGTGTCCTGCGATTCACGCGCCGGGTGCCCCTCAGGGATATTCAGCGCGTCGAAATTATAGTAATCGGTCTCGATCTCGCGGTCGTCCTCGATCGCATATCCCATCGAGACGAAAATGTCTTCTATTTTTTCCCGCAAAAGTGTGATCGGATGAAGATGCCCGGTGCGCGGCCGCCGGCCGGGAATCGTTACATCCAGTCGCTCCGCCTCGGTTCGAGCCGCCGAAAGCGCATGGCTCAGCGGCGTCTCGGCCTTTTCGATCTTATCTACGATCAGTTTTTCGATAGACAGAACGAACTGTCCGAATTCGCTCCGCTGCTCGGCAGCAACTTTGCCGATCAGTTTTTTAGATTCGGCAAGCGCGCTCTTTTTTCCGGTGTGACGGACCCGTAGGTCGGACAGTTCGCGCAGCAGCGACTCGATGTCCGCCAAAGAAATGCCGGATAGGTCGAGTGATCCGAATTTTTCGTACTCTCGATCAAAAGCGGCCCTTGCCGCTTCGACCGTTGCTTTTTCGTCAGCCATAAATATTCAGAATATCAGGTCAAGGTAGGTAAGACACTGAAAGTAAACTATTTTAGCAGTTTTCATTAGGTTGGTAAAAGAAATCAGGCGCCAAGCCGAAAATGTTTAAAGGAACCTCTATTGCGGCCTGGTTTCGGAACTGGGTTCAAAGGCGGGTATATTTTCCCGGCCGAATCCATTCTGTTATTATCGGAAATTGGTCAGCCAAATGATTCCCGTGTTTACGAATAATTAATGAAAGCTATCGTCAAAAGCAAAGCCGAGCCCGGTCTCTGGATCGAAGATGTCCCCGAACCGGAAATGGGTATTAACGACGTGATGATTCGCGTCAAAAAAGGCGGCATTTGCGGCACCGACCTGCATATTTACAACTGGGACGCGTGGGCGCAAGGCACGATAAAGGTCCCGACCACGATCGGGCACGAATTCGTGGGCGAGATCGTGGACGTGGGATCCAATGTTGTCGACTTTCAGGCGGGCGATATCGTCAGCGTCGAGGGCCACCTCGTCTGCGGCCGTTGCCGTAACTGCATGGCCGGCAAGCGGGCCTTGTGTGCGAATACACGCGGCGTCGGGGTCAATATTAACGGCGGCTTTGCGGAATATATTGCCGTTCCCTATACCAACATCTGGAAGCACAAACCCGGCATCGACCTGGACGTAGCCGCGATCTTCGACCCGTTCGGCAATGCCGTCCATACCGCTCTGGCATTCGAGGTCTTCGGCGAAGATGTTCTCATAACGGGTGCGGGCCCGATCGGCATCATGGCGGCGGCGGTTGCCCGTCATGCCGGTGCGCGTCACATAGTGATCACGGACATGAACCCATTCAGGCTCGAACTTGCAGAGAAGATGGGTGACGTCACCGTTGCGGTCAATA
>JBDTMQ010000065.1:0-2326 GCA_039934155.1 Acidobacteriota bacterium
ACCCCAGAAAACCTGCTTTTGTTGAGATGCCAAAGATCGTTGTTTCAGTACGCTGTGCGATATCGATCGCGTCCCTCAGCTCAGCGCGGCTGAAAGTGTCGTCGCCGTCCGTGATCAGAACGATCACCCGGCGGCCAGGCACGCTGCGCAGCTTTTCGTCAGCAAACTGCCATACCGCGTCATAGAGAGCTGTTTGCGACCCGGTCTTATTCACCTTATCGACGGCGCGATCCAAAAGGTCGAGCTTGTCGGTAAAATCCTGACGCAGAGTTACCTCGTTATCAAAGGTCATGAAGGCGGCTTTGTCCTTGCGAAGCCGGGTGACCGTAAAGATAAAATTTTTCGCCGCCTCTTTTGAGAATTTCATTTTGCCGGCAGTCGATGGCGACGTGTCCATCAAGACGCCGACGTAAACAGCCGGATTCGTGCTTTCGTTAGTAAAGAATGTGACCTCTTGCTGAACACCGTCTTCAAAAACAGCAAAATCGCCGCGGGTGAGCCCGGTCACCAGGTTCTTTTTTTGTAGGACCGTAACGGGCAGCCTGACCTCAAATGTTTTGATCGGTCCCTCGTCAGACACGGGCGGCGTCGGCATCGCGGTCTGGGCGGCGGCAATGCCGGCAAACATAAAAATACCGATCGACAAACAAATAAAACGTAACGAGCTGCTCATAATTAAAAATTGTGGGGATCTGGCCGAAGCGTCCTAGCTTGTGATGCCCTGGGGCATTGTATTGTTGCCCAAATCAAACGTAAAGTATATCAAATACCGGCATTTTAGCCATTCGCATATGGATCTGAATATCTTTCGGGAATACGACATTCGCGGGATCGTCGGCGAACAACTTGACAACGATATCGTCACTATTTTGGGGCGGGCCGTTGGTACTTTTTTTGTAAACAACGGCGCCCGCCGGATCGCCGTCGGGTACGACGCCCGCGAGAGCTCGCCGGTGTTTTCGAGTATCCTTCAAACCGAGCTGAACAGAACGGGCTGTGACGTCGTGCTGATAGGAATGGTGCCGACGCCGGTTCTATATCACACGGCGTTTACCAAAGATGTCGACGGCGGCGTGATGATCACGGGCTCGCATAATCCGCCCGATCATAACGGTTTCAAGATCTGTCTCGGCACGTCGACCTTGTACGGCCGCCAGATACAGGAGATAAAAGATCTCGCGATCGACGGCGCTTTTGCGACGGGCAGCGGGTCGGGCGCTTCGCTGGATGTTCTGGAAAATTATTGCGACGACATTACGGGACGCATAAAGATGGGCGCCCGCAAACTGAAAGCGGTAGTTGACGCCGGCAACGGCATGGGCGGAGTAACCGCCGTGCCGGTTTACAAAAGCCTCGGCGTCGAGCTGATCGAGCTTTACACCGAGCCCGACTCGAACTTTCCGAACCATCATCCCGACCCGACCGTAGCCGATAATCTGATCGACACGATCGAAGCGGTCACAGCGTATAACGCGGATATCGGTATTGCCTTCGATGGTGACGGCGACCGCATCGGAATAGTCGACGAGACCGGGCGAATACTGTGGGGCGACGAGCTGATGGTTTTGCTGTCAAGGAACATCCTCGCCGAGCGGCCGGGTTCGACCATAATCGCCGAGGTGAAATGCTCGCAAAATCTTTTCGACGATATCGAAAATCACGGTGGTACGGCCATTATGTGGAAGGCCGGACACTCATTGATCAAAGCAAAGATGAAAGAGACCGGGGCCGTCCTAGCGGGCGAGATGAGCGGACATATTTTTTTCGCCGACAAGTTTTACGGCTTTGACGACGCGACCTACGCCGGTGCCCGAGTGCTCGAGATCCTGTCAAAGACCGATCAGCCGCTGTCCTCCCTGCTTGCCGACCTTCCAAAAACTTTTTCAACGCCCGAGCTTCGCGTTCCGTGCCCGGACGATCTCAAATTCGACGTCGTGCACAAAGTGGCCGACCATTTCAGCAAGACGAACGAGGTGATCACGCTCGACGGTGCCAGGATCGTACTCGAACACGGCTGGGGCCTCGTTCGCGCCTCTAACACGCAGGCGATCCTCGTCCTGCGATTCGAGGCCGATTCCAGCGAAAACCTCAATAAGATCCGCGCCGAAGTTGAACAGATCGTAGAAACATTTAACCCAACCAACAAATCGTAGCGGCGGGTCTTGTACCCGCCCGCGGGCCCCTCCGAATACGTTTAGCAGCCCTTGGCCCTGAACTTCGTAGTTTACGTTCCACGGCCTGATACTTTTTCTCGGCGAACTTCGCGTTAGTTTGTCGAGGAGAGGCGAATACCGCTTTTCAAATAATAATTTCGGAGCAATTATAA
>JBDTMQ010000066.1:0-1744 GCA_039934155.1 Acidobacteriota bacterium
CGTGATCAGCAGAGCGATAATGTTTCTTGTTTTTGTCGGTTTGTTTCCATTTGGGGGTGGCTGCGTCCGGCAAAACAAGATAGATGCTTCGCTCGATGATGGGATGCCGCGAGCGATCCTTTGGGCATGGGAGAGGCCTGAGGACCTGACATTCGCGGACGCTAGTGAGTTTGGTGTTGCGTTTCTTGCTCAGACGATCCATCTGACGGGCCGCGACGTGATCCACAAACCGCGTCGCCAGCCGCTTGCCGTTTCGCCGGGCGCCTATGTCCTAGCCGTTACCCGAGTTGAGACAACCAAGGAAACATCGGGCCGGCCGACACTCGACAGCGATATGGCAGCTGAGACAGCTTCGTTGATCATCAATACTTTGGAGCTTCCGAACGCAAAGGCCGTGCAAGTCGGTTTTTTATGCCGTTGTTTCCGAAAGGGAATTCTACTCGCGACTGATGGCTGCGATCAGATCGAAGCTTCCGGTTGAGGCACCGCTTACAATGACCGCTTTATCATCCTGGTGTACGGGCGATGCATGGTTCAACAGTTTTCCTGTGGCCGAGGCAGTTCCGATGGTTTTCCACATGGGTGCCGATAGCGAAAAGATCCGAAAATTTCTGAGAAACGGCAATGATTGGAGCGAGCCGCTGTGCCGCGGAAGTTACGGCCTTCTGGTCGGCGACACGTCAGAGATCAAGCTGGTCTCGGGCCGCCGGATCTACTATTTTAAGGATTCCGCCTGGGTGGCGGGCGACCTCGAAAAGTTGAGACGAAGCGAAACTCGATAAAATTATGATTTCCCAAGCCGATCGTAACGAATACGGGAGTTAAAAAAAATACGCGGACAGCGGACACTTTCTGTAAACTGCACTCTACACAGGGATTACGCCGATTCTGCTGTCCGCGTCGCGGACAATAATACGTATTCTCAATGCGGAATTCTAAATGCAGCTCTTTCCACGTGGGATTTGAGGCTCGTATCACGGGAAGTCCAGTGCCCACTGGTCACTGTCCACCGACGACTGATATACTTGAGGTGTTTCACTGAATAGCCATTCATTTTTTCATTCTTTGAGTGCAAAGCGGTTCGAAACGCGTTTGCGGCAAATACTTATAAGATTATGATCGAACGCGAACAGATCGAGATGGATGTGGTTTTTGTCGGCGCAGGGCCGGCAAATCTGGCGGCAGCTCTGCATCTCAAGAGCGAGATCCGTAAGCACGACGAGATGATCGAGAAAGGCTATAAGACCGGCCATTCGATTGGCGACATCGAGATCGCTATTGTCGAAAAAGGCCCCTTCGTCGGAGCTCACATCTTATCCGGTGCCGTTATGGACCCGATCGCCATTCGCGAATTGATGCCGGACTTTCTGGCCCAGGGTTTTCCGGTCGATTCTGTTGTTACCGAGGACGCTCTTTGGTACCTGACGAAAGCGAGTGGATTTAACTCGCCCATCGTCCCTCCGCCGCTGAAAAACAAGGGAAAGTATATCGTCTCACTCAGCAAGATCTGCGAATGGCTGGGCGAGAAATGTGAAGAAGCCGGGATAAATATATTTCCCGAGTTTCCGGCGGCCGAAGTGCTTTATGACGAGAATGACGCGGTGATCGGGATCCGGACCGGCGACAAAGGCATCGATAAAGACGGCCAGCCGAAGGCAAATTTCGAGCCGGGCGTTGATCTACTTGCTAAGGTGACAGTTTTAGGCGAGGGCTCACGCGGATCGCTGGCAAAGCAGGTCACGGC
>JBDTMQ010000067.1:0-6328 GCA_039934155.1 Acidobacteriota bacterium
CCGGGTATTATTCGCGCGGCTGACGGCGGAACGTTGTTCCTCGACGAGATCGGCGACCTGCCGCTGGATGTCCAGCCAAAGATTCTGAGATTTTTGCAGGAGGGCGAAGTGCAGACAATCGGTGAGAAAAGGCCGATCAAGGTCGACGTGCGTGTCATTGCCGCGACAAATATGCCGCTCGAACAAAAGGTAGCCGAAGGTCTGTTCCGCGCGGACCTTTATTATCGGCTCAACGTGATCCGACTTCGCGTGCCGCCGCTTCGTGAACGCCGTTCAGAGATACCGCCGATCATTAACTATTATGTAAATCATTACTCGACCCGGTTCGGTAAACACGATATCACGTTCGCCCCTCAGACGGTCGATCTGTTGATGGTCTGTGATTGGGAAGGCAACGTTCGTCAGCTCTGCAACGAGATCCAGCGGGTCATTGCACGTGCGGTCGACAATGAGGTAATCATGCCGGATCACTTGTCGCCTGAGCTTAAAAGAACTGCCGGGCCGCTGACGCCGTTCTTCGAATCTGCTTCATCGAAGACAATTGCCTCGTACGACAGCGCGTTCGTCCCGTTCGGTAACGGCGTGCCGGACGGCAAACTTGAAACTGCCGTTGCCGGACTTGAGACCGAGATGATCAAAGGCTCACTTGCCAGAAACAACTGGAATATTTCACGCGTTGCCAACGAATTGGGGCTGACCCGTCGCGGCCTCTATATGAAGCTCTCGCGTTACGGGATCGGAAAATCGGCATGACCCGTTACGAGAACCTCCGCGCATACGCGACTGCGCTTTGAACTGAGTCGATCGCCTCGCCGATACCTGCATCCGTAGTGTATCTGTCGAGTGAGAATCTGATCGACCCCGCGATCCGGGCGTAGGGAATATTGAGTGCCTGGAGCACGCCGGAGTTTGAACGGTCGGGCCGGCCGCAGGCAGAGGCGGTCGAAACGGTCGTGCCAAGCTCGGCCAGCCGTTCGGCGATCAGCTCACCGTTGGCATTCTCAAAAGCGATGCTGGACGTGTTGACCAGCCGTTCACTGCGGTTATGGGTTCCGTTTACATAGGCGTCAGGAATAAGCGAAAGAATCGAGTCCTCTAGTCGGTCACGAAGGCGCCGCATTTCTTCGATAGCCGGGTCTTCGGTAGCTTTTCTTGCAGCCGCGCCCAGCCCGGCGATCGATCGCATAAATTCTTCGTCGATATCCCGTTCCGAACCGGCACTGCAAATACCCAACGTTTGCCTGACGTAAAGCGCGCCGATCCAGTCGGGACCGTTAAATTTTCTGCCCGAGATCGAATACAGGTCGACGCCAGAGTTTTCCAGCTCGATCGGCATTTTGCCTGCAGCAGCCGCCCCGTCTGAATGCACTAGGGCGGCTGAATGACGGTGCACAAGATAAGCCAGATCTTTTACCGGAAAGATGATCCCTGTTTCGGGATCGGCTTGTGTGATCGAAACGAGCGCCGTATCGGTGGAAAGCGATCGCTCAAGCTGTGACACATCGATCCGGCCGCGTTCGTCAACGTCGAGCAAAGTCACCCTGAACCCCTGCGATGCGAGGCGTCGGCAAATATCCAGAACGCTGTCATGTTCGATGCTCGACGCGATCACATGACGACATCCCGGCCGTGCTTTAAAGGCGGCCTTGAACGCGGTTCTGATACTGTCGGTCCCGCTGGTGGAAAAAAATATCTCTTCGGCGCGAGCGCCCAACAGGCGTGCGGTCGATCGCCGTGTTTCCTCGATGATTTCCAGATCGACACCTGTAACGGAGGCCATTGCGTTCTGCACCTCAGACGCGGGGTGAGTGGTCGAATTGTTGTCTAAATACGCCATCGAAAACGCGACCCAATAAAAATTGCCGGCGTCATCAATTTATCATTTAGAATTTTCGGATTACAATATCGGCTACAGTGAGCGTAAATCTTAAAATCCTGGAACCCAACGGAAGAACTTGGGAATTAGAACTTTTCCCCGACCGCATTTATACGATCGGCCGGGCCAAAGAAAACGATATTGTGCTCAATGATCGTCGGGTGTCTCGAAAACACGCTCATATCAGTGGCGCCGCGACCGGATTCAAGATCATTGACGGATATTACGAGAACGGAGCTCTGACCCGAAGCGTCAACCACGTATTCGTAGGCGGCGCGGCGATACTGGAAAAAACGCTCATTCGCGGTGACGTAATAATCATTGGCGAAAGCCGCCTGGAATACGTAGAGGCGCCCATTGCCGTTCACCGACCGACACCCATTACGACTCCCGAAACCGCGCCGACGGTCCATCAAGACGCCCAAACAGCATTCGATGCGCCGCACGGTGTCGATTACGACGATAAGCCACTTGGCCAGACGCAGATGCAGCTGTCGGCAAACGAGATCATTGGCCAAACACATCTTTCGATGGAATCGGGCCTGGCTACCCCGGATGAGATCAAGGACCTCAGAAGAAAAGCCCGCATGCTCGAGCTTCTTTACGAGATGAGCCGAACTCTCGGCACCGTTTTTGATCTAAAGGACATTTTTGAAAAGGCCACGGATCTCGTCTTTAGGGGAACGCCTGCCGATCGCGTTGTCGCGCTTATTGCCGATGAGACGATCGACGGTAAGATACTTGATTACAGCCTTTATCCCGTCGGTATAAAAACCCGCGATGAAAACCTCGACCAGTTGACCGAGAATTTGACCGTCAGCCGCACGATCACGCAAAAGGTCATGCGCGAAAAGATCGCGGTGCTTTCTCAGGATGCAAAGACCGACGCTCAATTCTCGGGTGCCGAATCTATAGTTTCACAGGGTGTTCGTTCGACGATATGCGCGCCGCTGATCACCGAATCGAATGTACACGGTGTTCTTTACGCCGACAGGCTCGATCCGTTTGCCACCTTTACGCCTGATCATCTCGAGATGATCAGCGCCGTCGCCGCCCAGACCGCCGTAACGGTCGAGACTGTAAAGGCTCACACGCGGCTTGCCCGCGAAGAAGTGGCGCGTGCCAATTACAGCCGCTTCATGCCTGAATATGTCGTCAAACAGCTACTCGAGAATCCGGATTCCATACGCCTGGGCGGCGTTAATCAAACGATCACCGTGCTCTTTGCAGATATTCGCGGCTTTACCACGTTAGCGGAAAGCGAAAAGCCCGAAAAGGTCGTCGGACTTTTGAATCGATACTTTTCCGCCATGACCGAGATAATTTTCGCCCACGGCGGGACGCTCGATAAATACATCGGCGACGAGCTGATGGCGTTATTCGGCGCACCGACCGCGTCGGAAGAAGATGCGCTGAACGCCGTCAAGGCTGCAGTGACAATGCAAAAGCGAATGGCTGAACTCAACAGCGAGCTCACTGCCGAAGGCTTTCCAAGGATCGCGATCGGTATCGGGCTGCATACCGGCGAAGCGACCGTCGGGTACATCGGTTCGGAGAAACGTTCGGAATACACCGCGATCGGCGACACGGTCAACCTGGCTTCGCGGCTGCAGTCTAACGCCGAAACAGGTCAGATACTGATGAGCGAAGCGACTCACGCAGCCAGCGGCCACGTCATCCCGGTCAATACCCGCGAGCCTCTGACGGTCAAAAACCGCGTCCAGCCCGTAAATGTTTTTGAGGTCCGCTGGGGCTGATCTGCTGTCAAAATATTTATAAAAAATTATCGTGACACGGCGCTATTCGAAAGAATATAATTGTTATACCGATCCCGTATGTTAAAGATCTCTTCACTAAAAAAACTCGTGACCGATTCGATGGCGATCGACCTTGGTACCGCAAGCACGATCATCGCGGTCAAGGGCCGGGGTGTCGTTCTCGACGAGCCGTCGCTGGTCGCGCTCAACGAAACGACCGAAGAGATCGTTGCCTATGGCCAGGAGGCCGCCGATATGACCGGCCGCGAAGGCCGCGACATTATCGTTAAAGCGCCCATGATCGGCGGTGTCGTAGGTGATTTTGAACGGACCAAAAAAATGTTGGCCCATTTTGTGAAAAAGGCAAAAACGGGCGGCTCAAACATTTCGCTTCAGGCTGTAATGAGCATGGTCTCTGACGTCACCCATGTCGAACAGCGGGCGCTTTTCCATGCTGCCGAAGAAGCTCATATCGGAAAGGTCTATATGATGGAAGAGGGCCTGGCCGCCGCATTCGGCGCCGGCGTTCTGCCCAATGACAAGCGTGCGTCGGCCATCGTTGACATAGGCGCCGGGACGACGAATATCGCTATCGTGGCAAAAGGCGCGGTCGTCCATTCAACGTCTGAGCGGTTTGGCAGCAACGAGATAAACTCCGTGCTTGCAACACATTTGAGACGTCATCGCGGACTTCAGGTCGGCGAAGAGACGACCGAATTATTAAAAACGACGTTTGCATCGACCTACCTTCCCGACGACATTTCTAAGACGACCGACGTGCGTGGCCGCGATGTTCAAACCGGAAGCCCGGCCGCGGTGCAGATAACCACCGGCGAAGTATTTCCGATCGTCGAAAGCATCGTTCGACGCATCGCCCAGACAGTCAAAGATACATTGACCGAGCTTCGGCCTGAGGTTGCCGCCGATATTTACGACCGAGGCGTGATCCTTACCGGCGGCGGCTCGCTGCTCGACGGTATCGATCAGTATATGCGTGCCTACATTAATCTGCCGGTTGCCGTTTCGGACGAGCCGCGTTACGCGACAGTGCTTGGTCTTTTAAAGATGTTCGACGATCCGAAGCTGCTCGAAAAGGTCTCGCGAAACGAGCTCGGTTTGATGCAAAACGCCGAGATCCCCTTCGAAGCATGATCGTTCCATGAAACCCGCCTGAATTCGATTCGCTTTAAAAATTTGATCAGAAAGAAACTTTGCCGGATTTTTTGTAGAAATCCGGCTGTGTTTTTTTATAGAATCGAAATGTTACTTAAATTTTCGAGCAGGGAGGATATTTAACATGGCAGCCACTAGATCGACAGGAAAGACCTCTTCGGCGAAGGGCAGTTCCACCTCGGGCGGATCGGCGAAGAAAAGTTCATCGTCAGCTAAGAATAGCTCGTCTTCATCGTCCACTAAGAAAAGCTCAGCAGCTTCAGCAAAGAAGAGTTCGTCATCAGCGTCAGCAAAGACCAGATCAGGATCGACGGGTTCGGGATCGGGCAAATCGAAGAACGCTACTTCGTCGGGAAAAAAATCCGGGGCCGGATCAGCTAAAAAGGCCGGCGCTTTATCGACGAGCAAAAAGACTGCTTCGGCCGTGAGCGCTACCTCGGCCCGAAAGACCGTGACCGGCCTCGCTGGAAAAATTAAATCAGCGGCTGTCGAGGTTGTGCAGGCCGTGTTGAGTGGTGCCGCCGCGGGCGCAGTCGAAGGCGCGGTAAAAGCCGGCAGCCAAATATCCGCGACCACTAGAAAGGACGGCGGCAAGAAAGCTCCGTCACGGTCAAAGTCGACAAAATGAACTATTGGTTGTCCCGCTGATCGTGAGTGCCGATCGTCAATGCCTGCGTCCCTGTTTTACCGGGCGGCAGGCATTTTTGCGCGAAAATCCGTTAATTTTGACTACAATTTTAGGGTTTTTAAGTATTTTGTTAAGCTTTTTGCATCCAATTAACGGTATGCAGTTTCTCAAGTATTTCAGTGGACAGCTTATTTTGGGGCACGTGTCGGGAATACCTGTCAGGGCCGGCTACAGTTGGTTCCTGATACTCGTTCTAATGTCGTTAATTACGGCGGCAAGCATCGCCGAGCGAGTCGGCAGTGTTGCTTCAAGTCTGATATTCGGTTTCGCCGCGACCGTCGTCTTTTTTATTTCTATCTTTTTACACGAGCTTGCCCACGCCGTTACGGCCCGTTTTGAGGGCCTGCATGTCGTCGAGATCGTGCTTCATCCATTCGGCGGGTTGACCAGGTTCAGGCACGAACCGCAAACGCCGGGGGCCGAATTTCGCATTGCCGTTGCTGGCCCCGCCGCAAGTTTTCTGATCACCCTGATCTTTGTCGGACTGATGGCTGCGGCGAATGCCGCCGGAATGGATATTCTGGCGATGCTGTTGTTTCTGCTCGCCCTTACAAATTTTTTGCTTGCGGTCTTTAACATGTTTCCCGGTTATCCGCTTGACGGTGGTCGCGTCCGCAAACTCGTCTTCCGCTTCTACGACCCTCGCGTCCTTCGCGCGTATCTCTGGAAATCCGGACGCGATCTTAACGAGGCTACAAAGATGACAGGTCGCTGCGGACAGATCATCGCGGTCGGTCTGGTCGTACTGGGACTGGTATTTGTCGTCACGAGAGCTGAGTTCTTTACGGGGTTTTGGGCGATCGTAGTCGGTTTTTTCCTGTTCGATTCGGCACG
>JBDTMQ010000068.1:0-4745 GCA_039934155.1 Acidobacteriota bacterium
CGGCGAACGATCTTCGACACTGACGTGAACCTGAAAACGACCGATCTGCAGCCAAAAGCCACCGCGGCCTGCCAACGACGCGGGCTTCTGGATCTCTTCCAAACCCAGCGTTTTACAATAGAACTCACGTGCCGCTGATTCTTCGCCGACGGGAATCGTTATTTGGACATGATGGACGGCTCTGATCATTTTTGGCGTTTGAGCTTTTCTTTCATCCTTGCTTCGACCAGCTCGGGAACAAGCCCCTCAACACGTCCGCCGAGCTCAAATACCTGTTTCATAAGGTTAGACGAAACATACGAATATTCTTCAGCCGCCATCAGAAACACGGTCTCGATCGTCGGCTCTAGTTTTCTGTTCATCAAAGCCATTCTGAGCTCATATTCGTAATCGCTCACCGCCCGTATCCCGCGGACTATCGCGAAGGCCCCCGAAGATCTAGCAAACTCGGCCGTTAAACCCGAAAAACTCGCCACCGAGAGGCGGCAGCTGCCGTTCTGTATTTCCGGTATCAGCTCATTCATCATCTCGCATCTTTCTTCGACCGAGAACATCGGGGTTTTTTCGGGATTATTCAATATTGAGATCATGAGCTCGTCAAACAGAGGCAGGCTTCGCTTGAGAATATCCAAATGGCCGTTGGTTGGCGGATCGAATGAACCGGGAAAGATCGCTTTTCGAATGTTCATAGTCGGATCGCGGCGTGCCGGCCGCCCAAGGTTTGTTTCATCAAAACCTTGTGTCCATCAACTTTCGGGCTTTTGAGATGCACTCGTTATATTCGGGAATGTAATCCGGGTTGGCTTTCATCTTAAAGAGCAATTCGAGCTGCTGTCGAGCATCATCCTTTCGGTCTTCGGCAAGATATGCCTCGGCCAGCGTGAGCCGCAGGTTCGTATTATTCTTTTCAGATGTCAGTGCTTTTTCGAGCAGTTCGATCGCTACCGACGGCTTGCCGCCACTGAGGCGCGTCGCTATCTCGACCTGGGCAAGAGCATCAAAGGCGCTGCTGTTTTGGTAATCCGGCTGGATCTCGATCACTTTGTTCATCGCCCTTTTGATGTCATCCACTGACTTTAATCCGACAGTAAAAGGACTCTTTCTCGAGAGCTCGCCTAGATTTGCACCATACCAAAAATATCCATCTGCCTTATTAGGCTCAGCCATTGATGCGACCTCGCCCGCGTCGCGTCCGGCCTCAAATGCCGAGTCGCTTTCGTCACCCGACAGGGCCTTTCCTAAAAAATAACTGTATTTGCTGTAACGCCATTCGACCTCGAAGTTTCGATGATCCGGCGTTCTTGCACGCGAAAGCGTTTGTACCGCCTGTTTTAGTTTTTCAGTGTCGGATCGCTGGCGAAATAACTCGTCCGCCGACCTGACCGCCGATTCGACGGCGGCCGTATCGGGCGGCCGGGAAGCTGCCTCGGCGTCATTGGTACGACTTGAACAAGCGGTGTGTAAGTACAATGTAATTACAATTGTAATTGAAATGTAAATATTCCTTTTCAACATGCCGGAAATCGGACCGAGCGTGCTAGTATTTTGATTCGAAAGAACAATTCATGGTGGGCCAGATTAAAATAGCACAAAGCCGGTATGAATAAAAACGGAACACCAGCCGCATTTTACGACCTCGAAGGGACGCTGGTAAGCACAAACCTTGTTCATACCCTCGGATTTTACGCGCGCCGGCAGCAGGGCATCTGGCAGACGGCAAAAAAGAGCATCGGAACGCTGGCCAAGCTTCCTTTTTTTGGCGTGACCGATCTTTATTCGCGAAATGTATTCAACGAGGTGTTTTTTCGAAGCTATGAGGGATTTTCCGAAGACAGGCTTCGTTATTTTTCGGATGAACTTTTTGAGGAAGTATTAAAGCCGGCGATCTTTGATGGAACGCCGGAGCTGATCGCTCAGGGGAAAAAGATCGGCCAGAGGCAGGTGGTCTTGACCGGAGCGTTGGATTTTACGATCGACCGTTTAATGGATCATCTTGGCATCGACGATTACGTGGCCAACAGGCTTGAGTTCGTGAACGGTTACGCAACGGGCCGAGTGCTGCCGCCCGTAATGGCGTCGGCGACAAAGGCTAAGTGGATACGTGAATATGCCGAACGGGAGAATATCAACCTGTCGGAGTCCTACGCATATTCGGATTCGATCTCAGATCTGCCGATGCTATCGATCGTTGGGCACCCGGTCGCTGTGTGTCCCGATTTCCGACTAAAGCAAACGGCCCGGCAGCATGATTGGGCGGTATTGGATCTTAAGTGATGGGTGATGAGCGATAGGTGATTTTGAAGAGATAAGAGGCCACATGAAAAACTAGACGTTTGGAAATTTTCCATCGAGATGGTAGTCAATGTGTTTGAAATTACAAAGGCTTTTCCGTCGGAGGAGCGTTTCGGATTATCGTCACAAATTCGCCGAACGGCCGTTTCTGTTCCCGCGAACAATTCAGAAGGAGCCGGACGTCAACACGATCATGAATTTTTACAGTTCTTATCGAATGCGCAAGGCTCAGCAAGCGAGCTAGAAACGGAAATGTTAATCGCACATCGGCTCGGATACATGGACCTAGGAACGTTCGAATGAATTTACAACGAGATCAACACAATTGCTCGAATGATTATCGGATTGACTAATCACTTTAGATCGCGAGTGAATTGAGGCAGCTAGGCGATCGGTGACTTTTCTTATCACCTGTCACTTATCACTCATTACCGAAATAACATGGCACTTCAGTTAAGAAGAAAAACTCACGAATCGATCGTCTACATCGATAAAGACTCCGCGCCGCGGATCATGCCGTTTGGCGAGGATTTTATTCTCAACGACCTACCGATCGGGACGCGGGTGATATATCCGAACCCGCCGATCAAGGGGTTGCCGAATCGAGAGGCGGCGATACGGTATGCGGTGAATCATCCGCTTGAGATGGAGCCGCTTTATGCTCTGCTCGAACCAGGCATGCGCGTGACGATCGCGATGGACGACATCTCGCTTCCGCTACCGCCGATGGCTTTGCCCGATATGCGGCAGACGATGCTTGAGGTCGTGCTGGACATGTGCGGGGCGAATGGCGTCGATGACGTTCACCTGATCATTGCCAACAGCCTGCATCGCAAGATGACCGAATGGGAAATGAAGCGGATGGTGGGCACGGCGATCTTTGACGAATATTACCCGGAACGATATTACAATCACGATGCCGAAGCCGATGACGAGCTTGTTACGCTCGGGCATACGCGACACAACGAGCCGCTCAGGGTCAACAAGCGCGCGATCGAAAGCGATCTGCTCATTTACCTCAACATCAATCTTGTTCCAATGGACGGCGGGCCTAAGTCCGTGGCGGTTGGGCTGTGCGATTACGAAAGCTTGCGGGCGCATCACGAGCCGCAGACCATCCGCGATTCACATTCATATATGGATCCGCCCGCGTCTGAGCTGAATCATAAGGTCATTCGACTGGGAAAGCTCGTCGATGAAAACTGCAAGGTCTTTCACATCGAGACCGCGCTTAACAACAAGATGTTTCCCGAGGGCTATGACATTCTGACGCGGAACGAAGACGATTTTTCGTTCATGGACCGGATGAAGTGGGAAGCGATGAAGCGTACGTTCTCGAAACTGCCGCGCGCCGCCCGTCGCAAGATGCTGCACGCGATCCCCGCACAGTATGAGTTGATCGGCTGTTTTGCCGGCCGCACCGAGCCGGTGCATGAAAAGATCCTTGAGCTTAATTACCGCCAGTATGAGATACCGGTAAAAGGCCAATGCGACATCATGATCACGGGCATACCGGACATTTCGCCGTACAACGTTTACTCGGCGCTAAATCCCATACTCGTACAGGTAATGGCGCTCGGCTATCACTTTAATATGTATCGGAACAAACCGCTTCTGAGAAAAGGCGGTGTGATGATCATCACGCACCCGTGTTTTGATGAATTCGATCACAAGTTCCATCCGTCGTATATCGAATTTTTCCACCGCCTGCTGCCTGAATCGCGGGATGCTTTTTATTTAAGGGAAAAATACGAACGAGAATTCGCCACCAATCCCGCCTATGTCGAAATGTACCGACGCGGAAACGCCTATCACGGCGCCCATGCTTTCTTCATGTGGTATTGGGGCGAGAACGGTCGACAGCATGTGGGCAAAGTCATAGTTGCCGGCGCCGAAAACGCCCACGTCCCCGAAATGCTCGGCTGGGAACGGGCGGATAATTTAACAGAAGCCATAGCTATGGCCCGCAGCTACATGGGTCGCAACGCCGAGATAACTATGCTGCACCAGCCGATAATTGGGCTGTGTAATGTTACGGATTAGTTTTTGAGGTGCCAGTTGGGCACCTCAAACGTAGATCATTTTATTAATGTCGAAGGAATCCCAACAAAATTCGCTGACGACCGTAATTGAAGAGATCGAGAACAAGATCTATCTCATTCGCGGCCAACGCATAATGCTGGATAGTGATTTGGCAGACGTTTATTAGGTGGCAACAAAAGTTCTGAACCAAGCGGTAAAGCGTAACGTACACCGATTTCCACTCGATTTTATGTTCCAGCTTTCAGAGGACGAAGCTCACTCTTTGAGGTCACAATCTGTGACCTCAAAGACGAAGCGCGGCGGCAGGCGGTATCTACCATACGCATTTACCGAGCATGGAGCAGTCATGCTGGCCAGCGTTCTTAACAGTCCGACGGCTGTAAAAGCGAGCATTATTGTCGTTAGAGCAT
>JBDTMQ010000069.1:0-1530 GCA_039934155.1 Acidobacteriota bacterium
ACGATTTGGGTGATGATATTACCGGCCGCGTTTCAAAGGCTACACGTTTAATATCCATCAGATGTATAGGCGACACATTGTCGGATGTGACATTACCGCCCCACGATCCGCAGCCAAGCGTCATTGACGGAGGCAGTGCCGTCGAAAAGCCGATAGCACCATGAGTGGTTGGCGAATTGATCACGACCCTTGATGCCGGCATATGCAGCCCGAAAGCCACTGCCGATCCTCGATCGCGAGTGTGCATGCCGGCCGTATGTCCCATCCCGCCGTAACGCAAAATTTCCTGACAACGGGCGGCTCCCGACTCGAGACCGTCAGCAACAAAAAAAGCCAGCGTGGGCGAAAGTTTTTCGATCGACCAGGGGTATTCCCGCCCCACCCCGGCACAATCGGATAAGAGACATCTGATACCGGCGGGGATCGAGATGCCGGCCAGCCCAGCTATATGCTCGGCCGACTTGCCAACAATTCGCGCATTCAGAGTTCGTTCGGGCGTGACAAGGACCTTTCCGACGGCCTCCGACTCCTGCGAATTCAGGAAGTGCGCGCCTTGCATACGAAATTGTTCACGGACCTCAGCTTCGATCGGCGTATCAACCACGACCGATTGTTCCGAGGCACAGATCGTTCCGTTGTCGAAACACGTGCTCGTAAGAATGTCCCGGACGGCCTTTTCGACATCAGCCGATCGCTCGATATATACCGGCACGTTGCCCGGGCCAACGCCAAAGGCCGGTTTTCCCGACGAATATGCTGCTCTCACCATACCGATCCCACCGGTTGCGAGTATCACTGCAGTCTTTTTGTGGCGCATCAGCGCCTCGGTCGATTCGATCGTCGGTTGTTGAATGCAGTAGATAGAATCCGGCGGGAGTCCAGCGGCGATCCCCGCGGCGCGCATTATTCGAGCCGTTTCAGCTATGCACCGAGCCGCTGATGGGTGCGGCGAAAGTATGATCGTATTTCGCGATTTTAACGCGATGATTATCTTGAAGATCGCCGTCGACGTTGGGTTTGTTGACGGAATGATCGCCGCGACCACGCCTCTGGGTGATGCTATCTCGACTATGTCGTTTTGGTCGGAAATAACGCCGACAGTTCGCATTCCCTTGAAATAGTTCCAAACATCCTCGGCGGCAAATCGGTTCTTTTCCCGCTTGTCCTCAGGTTTCCCAAATCCTGTTTCTTCGTGGGCGAGTATACCCAGCCGACCCGATTCCGCCAATGCCACCCTTGCCATAGCCTCGCATATTTGATCTATGCGGGACTGGTCAAACTCCGCAACTGTCCTGGCTGCAGAGTGTGCAGCCTCGACAGCATTGGCGATCTCACTGTTTTGAGTTTGTTCTTTATCACCCATTGCAGATCAAAGGTAAGGTCGTGTTCATCACGGCTGGATGGGTATGTGTCGGATTATCGGGATTTTGTACGGTTGCTCTGGATGCCGCCCGCCGTTCCGCCGGCATCGCCGGACCCGAGCTGACGCCCCTCGCCGCCTTTCAGGGCCTTTTCATCCGGGCTATAACC
>JBDTMQ010000070.1:0-3366 GCA_039934155.1 Acidobacteriota bacterium
GCTCGGGCGGCATGCCATTCGAAAGATGCGAGCTGATCTGCTGTGTAAGGTTTGTTTGATAGGTATCGCCCCACGCAATAAATTCCTTAATGCGGTCGACCGCAGCCATGTAATCTTCGCGCGTATGATCTGATCCATAGGTCGTATTGCCGAATTCGCCTGGCTCAAATTTAGGGCCGTCACAAAGCCCGATAAACGCCTCAGTTTTGTCTTTGGGACCGGTGACAAAAGTTCTAGCCGTGTCATAATCGTGAACGATCAGGGTGTCGAAAATGGCAAGAAAAACATAGGGCTCGGAAGAGCTGATGCTTGCATTAAGTTGAGGCTCGAATCGTTTTCCGAGATCGTATCCAAGGGTAAAAATGCATGGAAGTCTGTTACGCTCTGCAACGTCCAGAACACTCAAAATTTGCCGGGGATCTTCGTCACAAACCTCGTAGGTATCGACCGGCCAGACCCCGGCGATCAGACGATTCGAGCCGGGTATGCCAACGCCGGCGCTATCGAGAATGCACACACGCGACACTTCGGGGGCAGCAAGCAGTATTCGCACAAGTTCGTCGGCTGTAACATTGATCTCGATCACGAAGCCGATTTTATCATGCACGCGACCGACCGCCGTCGCTACCAAAAAACAAAGGTTTTGCTGACAAAGGACGTTTTTTCGCGTAACATACCAGTTTGCAATTTCCGCCAACCTTATGGACCCCATCGTAAACGACAGATATACGCTTATTCGCGGGCTTGGACTGATCGCTGCCGTCTCGGTGATCATCGGCAATGTCATTGGCACCGGCGTTTTTCTGAAGGCCAGGATCATGACGTGCAACGTCGGCACCCCTTCGTGGGTACTAGCTGCCTGGATCGCCGCCGGGTTGCTGTCTCTCGCGGGCGCGCTGACATATGCCGAGTTGACGTCAATGAAGCCACAGGCGGGCGGCGAATACGTGTTTCTTCGCGACGCTTACGGCCGACTGTCGAGCTTTCTATTCGGCTGGATGCAGATGTTCATCGCCAAACCCGGTTCTCAGGCGGCGGCTGGAATGGCTTTTGCGATCGGCCTTAATGATTTCATTGGCGGCGATCGGCTGGCCGAGTCTGTCTTCTTAAAAACCTCGTACATTGAGATCTCGATGGTGCAGGTGGTTGCGCTGATGATGATCGTAATCTTCACGACACTTAATGCTGCGACGGTTTCGATCAGCGGCCAGATCGCGACCGCCCTGACAGGTGTGAAGATCGCGCTGATACTATTTGTTGGCGTCGGAGCGTTCATCTGGGCGACGGGCGATTTTTCCCATTTCAGCGGTGTCGATGTTGGCGGAACCTGCGAAAAGGTCGCAGAGAACGCCCGATTCGGTTCGCCGAGTTATACGTTCGCAGCCGGTTTCGGGGCGGCTATGCTTGGTGCACTGTGGGGCTATGATGGCTGGAATAATCTAACGTTCGTTGCCGGCGAGGTTAAGGATCCTGGCCGAAACATCCCCTTAGCCATTATCGGAAGCACGATCCTGATCATCGTTCTATACGTGTTCGTCCATATCGGATATTTTTACGTACTTGATCCGACAACGATAGCATCCGTTTCGATAAGTTCGTCTGTTGCAAAAGTCGTCGTAAGTTCTTTCTTTGGCGGCGGGGCCGCGAATTTCGCGACCGCATTATCGGTTTCGATCTTTACCGTCGGATTGATGTTATCTTCGCTCGGTACGCTGCACACATCTATTCTCTCGGGCAGCCGTGTTCCGTACGCAATGGCTAACGACGGCCTGATGCATCGCGCTCTTTCCCGGCTTTCGGTGACGAACGTGCCGGTGCGGGCGTTGGTCTTTCAGGGAATCCTCGCGTCTATCCTGGCACTCACGGGGTCGTTCGATACGTTGACCAATTATGTGATCTTCGGTTCGTGGATATTTTACGCGCTGGTCACTTCGTCGATATTTGTGTTTCGTCGCCGATATCCTGATGCCGAAAGACCATACAAGGCCTGGGGATATCCGGTCGTTCCGGCCGTGTTTCTGTTGGTCGCCGCCTGGCTGTTAATTAACACTATTGTGACCGACACCACGCAATCCCTGATCGGATTGGGGCTGATTATTCTGGGATTACCGGTCTATTACTACTTAACTAAGATAGGCGGTAAAAATGGAACGACGACGGAATAAGAAGAAGATGCTTCAGGCTGACCGCAGAATGGGAAACGAACGACGTGCGGCCACTCGGTATAAGGTCTCTCTTGACGTTGAATGGGAGGGTGAATGGGGTCGCCGGTCCGGCACGATCAGCGACCTTAGCGAGCTGGGGTGTTTTGTGCTTTCAAGCGGCGACGCTGCGGACGGCTCACTGGTAACGCTTTTTCTGCCGTTGAGTGCAGGAATGAAGGTGCAGTTCGTCGGAGAGGTAACGAACCATCTGGTCGAGGTCGGTTTTGCAGCTAGATTTCTCGACCTTACCTACGCTCAAAAGGAGTTTCTTTCGAACCTTATCGAAATGTACAAAGAAGAATAGATCATTGATCCTCGTTTCTTACGGCGAGTGCCTCTGACGCAACTTCTCGATCGTCAAAATGGAATTTCTCGTGTCCTACGATCTGGTAATTTTCGTGACCCTTGCCGGCTATGATGACGACATCACCGGGTCGAGCGGACAGTATAGCTTTATAGATCGCCTCTCGTCGATCTGAAATCTTTAGGTACTCGCTACCTGTCGGCATTATCCCCTTCTCGATCTCGTCAATTATTTTCAGCGGGTCTTCGGTTCGCGGATTGTCCGAAGTGATGATCGACAGATCACTCATTTGACCCGCAATTTGCCCCATAGGTGCGCGTTTTGACCTATCCCGATCGCCGCCAGCTCCGAAAACAGTAATTATCCGTCCCTTGGCAAGAGCCCGAGCGGTTTGCAGAGTGTTCAGTAGAGCGTCATCTGTGTGTGCATAATCAACCACAACACATAGATCGCCCGCGCCAGGAACTCTTTCAAACCGACCCGGTGCTCCGGCACAATTTGCGAGACCGCTTCTGATCGATTCCAGAGAATATCCTAGTTCCGCGGCCGCAGCTGATGCGGCCAGCATGTTATAAACGTGCGGTCGACCAACCAAGGGCGACGTGATCTCAATTTCGCCGGCGGGCGTTTTGAGCAGGAATTTGGTTCCCTGGATCAATGATATATCGATCTCGCGTGCGTAAAGGTCGCATCCGCTGTTTGTCTGTGAATAAGTAACTACCTTTTTACCAGAGGCACGCAATTCTTCAACAAGTTTCCGGCCCCATTCATCGTCTTGATTAATTACACAGGCGGCTGGATGCTCACCCAGGCGACCGTCGAAAATGTGCGCGTCCAACTCGGCTACACCGAAGTCCG
>JBDTMQ010000071.1:0-1802 GCA_039934155.1 Acidobacteriota bacterium
TCGAAAGATTTTCGACATTATAAGGCTGCCGGTTATTAATTCAAAGAGTGCGAGAGAGCTAAAAGACCGGGAGGTGGTCGTCCTGGCTGCTGTGCTTACTGTCGTCGAACATCGGCTGGACCGGGAAGGGAAGGAAATTTGTATGGCGGTATAAAAGGCTCTCGGTCTCTTCGCGACTCTTGGGTTTTGACATCAAATATCCCTGACCGTAATCGCAACCGAGGTTTTGCAATACCGCGAGTTGACTCTCGGTCTCTATGCCTTCGGCAATTACCCGCATCTTTAAATTCTTGGCGAGGGAAATAATCGTCTGCAGGATCTCGGAATTCTCCCCAGCCTCTCCAACCGAATAAACGAATGAGCGGTCAATCTTGAGTGTGTCGAATGGCAGCCGCTGGAGATAGCTGAGCGAAGAATAGCCGGTACCGAAGTCATCGATGCTCAACTGAACGCCGAGCTCTTTAAGGCGGTTCAAAACATCGATCGTATGTTCGGCATTCTCCATCGCCGAGCTTTCTGTTATCTCTAGTTTCAATGTGTTGGCCGGTATGCCGGTCGCATCCAGGACATTGCGGACATCCGCAAATAGATCCTCGTTCGAAAGGTGGCGGCCAGAGATATTTACACTGACCATCAGATCCTTGTACTCGGGCGAGATCGCCTGCCACTTTACGATCTGCCGCGCGGTCTCGTTAAGGATCCATACCGTGATCGGCAGGATCAACCCCGACTGTTCGGCAATGGGAATGAACTTGTTTGGCGGCACCATTCCGAGCTCGTGGTGATGCCATCGCAGAAGCGCTTCAAATCCAACAAGCCGCCCGTCAGTGAGATCGACGATCGGTTGGTAATTCATGGCCAGTTGGTTGCGTTCGATGGCTCGTCTCAGATCGGTCTCGAATCGCACCCGATCGTGAAAACGCTCGCGAAGCTCTTTTGTGAAAACCGCCGGGCCGTCGTTTCGCTCCTTGGCAAAATGCATGGCGATGTCCGCATCGCGAAGAATGTCCTCTGGCGAATTGTATTCGATATCGCAAGGCGCGATACCGATGTTTACGTCGATGGTTATCTTATGTTGTTCGACCGAAAAAGGCTGGGTAATGCTCTGATAGATTCGGCGGGCGACCTTTTGGGCTTTCGCGACCGTCGAAAGATTTCTCAATATTATCGCAAACTCGTCTCCTCCGATCCGAGCCACAGTATCCTCCGGATTGAGCATTCTGACGAATCGCTTGGCTGCGATCTTTAACACGCGATCACCGATCGTATGGCCAAGCGTATCGTTGACGTCCTTGAACCCGCGGATATCCAAAAATAATACCTGAAATGTCGTCTTCTGATCTACTTTGTACTGCGCTATCAGTTCCTTCAGTATGTCGCCGAAATACTTTCGATTTGCCAGATCTGTCAGCGAATCATGCAGGGCCGCATATTGAAAATCCTTCTCGCTTTTTCGAAGCGCTGCGTTGGCCCGTTCTTCTTTCTGCAGCGACGTGCTCAGCTGATCAGCGTGTTCCTCCGCCTCACGCCTCCTTACGCGTTCGGCGTCTGCTTTTTGCCGTTCCGCCTCTTCGACCTGAGCGATCGCCTCATTGATCTCACCGATCGACTGGCGGTAGTTGAGATACGCGATCATCACCGCCGCGAACGCAATGCCGGCTGTCATCAGGTCGCCGTAATTAATAAGCTTGAAGATCAAACCGGCGAGGCCTGCACCGACGATCTGTGTCATCGAACTCGTGAAACAGTCACGTTTCCACGTCGCCCACAAATTCGATGGTTCCTTGAGCCAGAGAAATATC
>JBDTMQ010000072.1:0-3858 GCA_039934155.1 Acidobacteriota bacterium
GCCCAGCGTGACGACCAACGAGACGGCGGCAATCGTGATTTTTCCGAAGATTCGAATGGAAAAACAAGAAAACGGCCGATGAATTCTCTTCAATAAACCGGCCGTTTCCTCTCATCCACGCATAATTCAGCCGTAGCGTGGAAACTTTAGAAGATGCTGGTGTAAAACGGTCAATCGGCAGCGGTTTTCAAAAAAAACGCGAGGTGCTGGCCCACAGGAGTTTTGCGGTCGATCTAATCGGTATATAATCGACGCCAAAAAGAACGATCCTAAATTTGGAAATAACCAATTGCAAAAGCCGGGCATCCAAGCCACGACCGATCAGACCTGCCTGATCTTTTTTGGAGAAATTATTTATATGTTGAACCCTTTGAAGCGATCCGGAGGCCGAATATTGGCTGCCGCATTTGGTCTTTTTTTATTGACATTGACTATGACCGACAAAACACAAACCACTTCGGCGGCAAGTACACCCACCGCTGAAAACCCGCTGCTCGATAAATGGACCGGGCCGATGGGCGGCGTTCCGCCATTCGATCATGTAAAGGTCCACGAATTCAAACCCGCTATCGAGGCGGCAATGGCGGAAAATCTGGCCGAGGTCGATCGGATCGCGGGCGAACAGTCTGCCCCGACTTTCGAAAATACGATCGCCGCGCTTGAGCGGACCGGCAAAACCCTCGACCGCGTCAGCACGATCTACAACATTTGGGGCAGTAATATGAGCTCGCCCGAATTTCGCGTCGTAGAGAACGAGATGGACCCGAAATTCGCCGGATTTTATGACAAGATCAACCAGAATGAGGCGCTTTTTAAGCGGATCGAGGCCGTTTATAATTCCCCCGCAAAACAAAAGCTAAAGCCTGAACAGCAACGTCTCGCGTGGCTCTACTACACAAATTTTGTTCGTGCCGGCGCCCGGCTGCAGCCGGCAGAAAAGGCGCGGCTAACCGCGATAAATCAAAAACTCGCGAGCCTTTACGCGAACTTCAGCCAGCATTTGTTGTCTGAGGAGAACGACCAGTATCTGGTGCTAAGTTCCGAAGCGGATCTTGCTGGTCTATCTCAGTCGCAAAAGGATGCGGCGGCACTCGCGGCCCAGTCAAAAAAGGTGCCCGACGCATGGGTGATCATGAATACGCGGTCGTCGATCGACCCGTTTTTGACGTATTCCGATCGACGCGACCTTCGGGAAAAGGCGTGGAAGATGTTCATCAACCGCGGCGACAACGGCGATAAGAATGACAACAACGCGATAATTTCCGAGATCCTTCAATTGCGCGCCGAACGCGCAAAGCTGCTCGGATTTCCGACCCATGCACACTGGCGCTTGCAAAACGCGATGGCGAAGACGCCGGAACGCGCGATGGAGCTGATGGAAGCCGTCTGGAAACCCGCGATAGCACGCGTTAAGGAAGAGGTCGCCGACATGCAGGCCCTGGCCGACAAAGAGGGAGACAAAATAACGATCGAACCGTGGGATTACAAAAATTACGCCGAAAAAGTACGCAAGCAGCGATATGATCTCGATCAAAACGAAGTGAAGCAATACCTGCAGCTCGACAAGATCCGCGAAGCGATGTTTTGGGTTGCGGGCGAGCTGTTCAACTTCACTTTTACAAAGGTGGATAATGTCCCCGTCTATCAGTCGGACGTTACCGTCTGGGAAGTAAAGGATAAGAAGACCGGAAAACACGTCGGCCTGTGGTATTTCGACCCGTATGCACGCGACGGCAAACGATCAGGCGCGTGGATGAACGCCTATCGCAGCCAGGAGAGGATGGACGGCGAGATCACTACGATCGTGTCGAACAACGCCAACTTTATAAAGGGCAAGCCGGGCGAGCCGCTGTTGATCTCATGGGACGACGCGGTAACTATGTTCCATGAATTCGGGCACGCTCTGCACGGTCTTTCGTCAAACGTCACATATCCGTCGCTGTCGGGAACGTCCGTCGCCCGCGACTATGTCGAATTCCCTTCTCAGCTTCTGGAACACTGGCTCTCAACGCCCGAAGTTTTGCAGAAATTTGCTCTGCATTACCAGACAGGAAAGCCGATACCACAGGCGCTGGTCGACCGTATCGAAAAAGCATCGACATTCAACAAGGGCTTTGACACGACCGAATATCTTGCGTCGGCACTCGTCGACATGAAGCTTCATCTGGCCGGAGCGCAAAAGATCGACGTCGACAAATTCGAACGCGAGACCCTTGCAGAACTCGGAATGCCGAAAGAACTTGTTATGCGTCACCGGACGCCGCAATTCGGACATGCGTTTTCGAGCGACGGCTATTCGGCCGGATATTATAGCTATCTCTGGTCAGATGTGATAACAGCCGACGCGTTCGGCGCATTTACCGAGGGGAAAGGGCCATATGACAAGGCCGTCGGCCAACGCCTCAGCAAGTACATCTTTTCGATCGGGAATACGATCGATCCGGCGGAAGCATACCGAGAATTTCGCGGACGCGACCCGAAGGTCGAAGCCTTAATGAAAAAACGCGGATTCCCGTCCGGTACCGAAAAACCGGCACAGAAATAATCGCATCTTTGTTGCGTGACCTTTCACAAGAAAGCCGCCCCGATCAAGTTATGAACCGGGGCGGTTTTTATTTCGGTTTGAGGCGTCTACTTTCCCTGGATGCCCAAATTCTTCATTCGGCGATAAAGGTGGCTGCGGTCGACGCCCATTTCTTCGGCGGCTTTGGTCACATTCCCGTCAAACTCGGCAAGTTTGTGCAGGATGAATTCTCGGTGATATGCGTCGGTCGCGGCCTTAAACGACGGGAACCTGAAGCTGGAAGCCGGTCGCTCTTCGCTAACGGTCAGGTCGGGTAAGTCGGTGCGGCTTACCCTGTTTTTTTGGGTCATTATGACGATCCGCTCGATCGTGTTTTTAAGCTCGCGGACGTTGCCGAACCACAGATTATTCTTGAGAGCCTCGATCGCGTCGGCCGAGAATTCCTTCGGCTTTTTGCCGTAATCCGTTGAAAAGCGTTCGTTAAAATGATCGATCAGCACGGGAATGTCTTCAGACCGCTCGCGCAGCGGCGGTATCTGAAAAGGGATCACGTTGAGGCGATAAAAGAGATCGTGGCGAAAATTGCCGTTCTCGATCAGATCGTCGAGACGCTTGTTGGTAGCCGATATCACGCGAACATCGACCTTCACCGGCGTATTGCTGCCGACCGGCTCGAATCGCTGCTCTTCGAGCACGCGAAGTACTTTAGCTTGAACGCGTGGCGACATATCGCCGATCTCATCGAGAAACAGCGTCCCGCCGTCAGCCGTTTCGAACTTACCCTTTTTTGCCACGCCGGCGCCTGAGAACGCGCCTTTCGTATGGCCGAAGAGTTCAGATTCGACAAGATCTTCGGGAATGGCGGCCGAATTTATTTCGATGAAAGGGGCGGAACGTCTTTTTGACTGGACATGGATCGCCCTCGCCACCAATTCCTTACCTGTACCGCTCTCGCCCGAGATCAAGACGCGGCCGTCGGAGGGCGCAACGATCTCGATCTGCTTCCGCAGAGCCCGCATGGCGACCGATCCGCCGATCATCACGTATTCGTCCGCCAGATCCTGCGCCAATTGCTGATTCACACGTTCCAGATCACGGTTTCGAACGGCGTTCCTTACAGTAACGACGGTCTTTTCCAGGCTGAGCGGCTTTTCAATAAAATCGAAAGCACCGAGTTTCGTCGCCCTGACCGCGTTTTCGATATTGCCGTGGCCGGAGATAACTATCACCGCCGAATCGCAGCCCTGTTCACGAAGACGCGAAAGAGTTTCAAGACCATCGATCCCGCTTCCCAGCCAGATATCCAGCAGAATGCATGAAAATATTTCACGATC
>JBDTMQ010000073.1:0-6003 GCA_039934155.1 Acidobacteriota bacterium
TACAGCCGCCAAACTCGACGAAACCAGGAATTGCAACAGTGCGAGTATTCCAAGCGCAATGATCAGATCCTGGGTTTGAGTGAGATCAAGAGTTCGGAGGCTCGAGCCTTTTAGCGATATCCACGCCGAATAGGTGATCCCCGCGTAGAGAGCGTTGATCGAGACGTTGGCCGGGATCATCCACTGCCCGAAAGGAAATTTCTTTGATCGAAGATACAGGCAGTTGGCGAGTGTTTCGATCGCAGCCAAAACGACCGTCGCGCTCCCGCCGTACAATAGCATCGTGAGGAAGATCAATGCGTCTGAGAAACTGATCGCAAACCGAGAACGGGGCAGCGTAAGGCTCATTCGCGGCGCTACAAAAATTCCCAGTATCACGATCAATAAATAGCCGGTCGAGATCGCCGCCTTGGGCATCGTTGCAAGTGCCGCAACGATGCTCAAAGTTCCGAGACCGATCGTAACGCCCTTGGAAAGGTTCGATAGCGTCGTACGGTTCTGAACGAAATGCGTGAATGAGGTCAAGGAGTTCAAGGCGAATGCAAAGTGCTGACTGTTTGGAGTAATTCTAAGCGGACGTGAGGCGCAGTAACGCCAAACAAAGTTTAACATCTTCCGCCTCGGAATAGCTAGGAAAAATTTAGGGTTAAAGTACTGTATATCTAGTATTCAGTGAGAAAATGGATACGAAGTACACAGTCTCTGGAAACACTGCAAATAATGAAGTTAACGTAACTCCCATAATTTAGTGTTTACTTAGTAATCATAATTATCTGTACCGGTTCTTGGGCAAATGTCCCTTCCAAATGACCGTAACCCGCCCGATGTCAACATTTGAAAGGGCCACCTGAGGATTCGGGAAACTATGGCACGACGGTTGTTATAGGAAGGGCAGCACGAAGCACTTTACTTCGACAAAAAAACCAGGAGAAAAAAAATGAGAAACCTAAAGAACACCGCAGCAGCCTTGATGATGATCGCAGTCATTACGTTTGGAACAACCTTCGCCAATGCAGGAATAATCATCGCCGGAGTTCAGGACGATCCGACACCTTGCACCGAAACTACCTCGACATTCCGTGCCACTACCGACAAGACAGCCGTTAAAGGTGAAAAGACCAAAACAGGCATCATCATCGCGGGCGTTACAGGAATTATCATCGCCGGCCTTACCGGGATCATCATCGCCGGAGCAGTTGATGACGGCGGACAGGAAACCTGCGGAATCATCATCGCCGGCTAAGCACGATCCTTTAACGTCGGCACAATAGAGATCGACTTCCCACACCGTTCAGCCTTGCGGAAAGCCGTCGCAAGGCTGTTTTATTTGAAAGCCTTCTCTGCTGACGGAGAGAGTTTACGAAGGGCCGATACCGCGTTGGGCAGGATTTCGAGAACGCGGTCAACTTCGTCGGCTGAATTGAAACGACCGAAGCTGAATCGGATCGCACCGCGGGCCAGTTCGTCATCCCTACCGAGTGCCCGGATCACCGGACTCGGTTCGAGAGAACCGGACGAACAAGCCGAACCGGTCGAGACCGCGACACCCTGCATATCTAGATTGATGAGCAGGCCTTCGCCCTCGATAGAGCGAAAAGAGATATTTGAAATGTTAGGTAATCGGCTGCCTGGATCGCCATTGAGAACGGCACCTTCGATTCGTTCGAAAACGCCTTGTTCAAAGCGGTCCCTAAGTGTTGACAGCGTTCGGTTAGTGATGTCGATATCATAGCCAGCAAGCTCACAGGCTTTTCCGAATGCGACGATGAGCGGCACTGATTCGGTACCGCCCCGGCGGCCGGATTCCTGGCGTCCGCCGATGCTCTGAGGATGCAGCCGGACGCCTCGCCTGACGTATAGAGCACCGACTCCTTTTGGAGCGTGGATCTTATGGGCCGAGAGCGATAGCAAATCACATCCGATCGATTCGACATCGACTCTGATCTTGCCGGCGGCCTGTACTGCGTCGGTATGAAACCAGATCTTTCGGCCGTCCTTCCGAAGCCCGGCAACAAAGCGGCCTATCTCTTCGACTGGCTGTATGGTCCCGATCTCGTTATTTGAAGTCATCACCGAGACGAGAACGGTTTGATCTGTTATCGCCCGACGAACATCGTCGAATCGGACGAGGCCATTTTCGTAAACAGGCAGATAGGTGACACGATAACCCTGTTTTTCGAGGTCTTCGCAAACATTTTTTACGGCGGAATGTTCTATCTGCGAAGTGACAATATGATCGCCGTATTTTTTGTTCGACTCCAGTAGACCTCGAACTGCGAGGTTGTTTGCTTCGGTTCCGCCCGAGGTGAAAACGATCTCGTTGGGCCGCGAATTGATAAGGCTGGCTACCTGGTGCCGAGCCTTATCAACGGCGGCCTTTGCTTCCTGCCCGAAAAAATGAATGCTGGATGCATTCCCGAATTTCTTAGTGAAATAAGGCAGCATTGCGTCGACGACATCTGGATCGGTCTCGGTTGTCGCGCTATTGTCAAAATAGATTCGCTGCAGCATTCTTCTATTCTAACATTTGAATAAAAAAAACGGCCGTCATAAAGGGCGGCCGTGCATTTTTGGGTCTGGCGCGATCACTTACCCAAGCGATAGCTTGTGTACATCGAATCCATCCGGCTGTCCTGTCCAGCACTGAACTGAAACATGCACGCATCATCAGTATAATCCATGAAATTCTCTATCGGATCGAGACCGGCGAAATTTCGTCCCGAGCAGGAATCGCGACCCGCGGGGCATCCAAATGCGGGGCTCTTTTCAGCGGGCGTATCGGCCACCTGGTCACCCCCGGTCGTCTTTTTCGCACAGCCGCCCTGGAAGGTATGATAAAGACCCATCCAATGGCCGACCTCATGAGTTCCCGTATCGCCTAGGTTATATGGCGCGGCCGACCCGCCGGGCAGCGAGCTGTAAAGCACCACCACGCCATCCATGCTGGGTGCCCGCTGGTAGTCCGATGGAAATGTCGCGTATCCCAATATCCCGCCGCTGGGATTGCATGTGTAAATATTCAGGTCCTGTGCTGAGCCGCGATGAAGCGCATTCTTCATTGCAGTTTCCGCTGAACCGTAGCAGTTGTTATACCAGCTGGTGTTTGTCGTCCGGTCGACCTGATAGAGATTGAAAGACCATCCGACGCTTCGATAAGCATCATCCAGAATCCGCATCTGTGCGTCGATCATCTCCTGTGTGATATTTCCGTTCGCCACGCCGGTACCGCGATTGATGACGTGAAAATATACGTTGATCGTACCGCCGTTAACTTCAGGGCCGTCGGCCGCCGCCCTGAGCGACTTAGCTTCTGAAAAATCGCGTTCCATGGCGACCACTTCGTCTTCGGTTGGCTGGACCGGGCAATATCGTTTCTTGATCTTCGACTGTTCGTCGAGGTCATCGCGTCCGCGCATCTGAGCGTCGCTCTTGAAACCGAGCGTTGCCGATACCATCAAAAGCGCGATTATAAAAATTGATCTTCGATTCACCTTTTTCCCTCCTGCGGTCTGGTTTATTTACGAAAGCAGCTAAAAAGGCAATTATTAGTATTTTTTATCCGTGCAATAGTACGGCTTTTTGCTTTTTGCAGCAACACAAATCGGGCAGCCGAACTGACTTTCCGAAAAACTGCATTGTCGTCGGGCGTTATTGGCGTCAAACGCGGAACGCCCATTTGCCATCCAACTTGCGGCCTCCAGATAGAAGCTCTTGTTCACCTTGCTTAAATATGGCCTGGAAGGTAGATTATGAGGAGCTTTTATCACGGTTTTAGTTGATAAATGCAAGAGGAAACCTGATGGATTTTGCGACCAAAGAAATATTTAAACGATACGCCGGGATAGCTGTCGGCCGGCCGATTGCTCCGGTGTTTTTGAACATTCTTGTTACCAGTGTTTGCGACATGCGCTGTACGCACTGTTTTTTCACTGAGGAGTTGGATGACCGACCCCGCAAAAAACTGCAGATGAAAGCGGACGAGATCGGACGTATTTCCGAAACTCTCGGCGGAAATCTGGGTGTGCTTGTGCTCGCCGGCGGCGAGCCGTTCACCCGCAAAGACCTGCCTGAGATCGTCCGCTCATTTTATGTGAACAACAAACTCGATTCCGTCTATCTAATGTCCAACGGTCAGATCCACCAGCGCATCTTTCCCGACGTTACCCGGATCATGGAAGAGTGCCCCGATCTAAATGTTACGGTCGCTCTGGGGATCGATGGCATGAAGACCGCACACGAAAAGATCCGACGAAAAGAGGGAAGCTGGGACAAGGCGATCCATACGGCACGGACGCTTCAGCAGATGAAACGGGAACAATTTCCCCATCTGGATATCCAGACATGTACCTGCGTGATGCGGTCGAATGAGGACACGATCTTTGATTGGTACGACTTTCTGAAATACGATCTCAAACCCGATAAGGTGAATATCAACTACATTCGCCCGCCGTCGGCCGATCCGAATGAGCTTAATTTTGACCATAAACGATATGGCCGGCTCTCCCAGATGATCCTAGACGACACAAAGAATGCCGCGTTAAAGAATAATTACGGCGGATCGTCCGGGTTTTTTAAGGCGGCGGTCGACATATACATGCACGATCTGATCGCTCGAACTAAAGAAGAGAACAAGGCCCAGCTTAAATGCTATGCCGGAAGCGCGGGTGCGGTGATATACGATACCGGAGCTTTGTCATCGTGCGAGAACAAGGCGGATGTGCTTAACCTTCGCGATTACGATTGGAATTTTCAGGCGGCCTGGAATACTGATCCGATGAAAGAAAGGCGAAGGGAAGCAGGAAACGGCTGCTTCTGCACGCATGAATCCAATTGCTATTACCCTTCATTGCCATTTAATCCCGGCCACTTGATCAAGATCAAGAAACTCGAGAAGCAAATGAAGAAGGCGTCGAAAGAGATGGATTTTGCGGCAGCGAGGGAAATAGCCCTGAAAGTGTAAGAGGAGCAATTTTAGTTGACCTGGAATGCAGCCGAATACGCCCAAAATTCTGATCATTTCGTCCGATACCGGCGGCGGCCACCGATCGGCCGCCCAGGCTTTGGCGTCCGGACTTCAGAAATTCTGGTACGGCGAATCGATTGCGGTCAGAGTGATCAAAGCTGTCGAAGATTCACATCACATCACACAGCGGCTGGTGGCAATTTACAACTGGATACTAAGGCACAAACAGGGCTGGATGAAGTATCTATATTGGGCCGTCAACCGTTTCAGGCCTGAGACGCGGGAATTCTTTCATAAACGCTGTATCGGCTATATTCGAAGCATTTTTGAGAAATGGTGTCCGCACATCGTGGTCAGCGTGCACCCGCTGACACAACACATTTTCGGCCGCATACTTCGCGAGCTGAACCTGTCGGGCCAGATCCCGCTGGTAACTGTGGTCACCGATCCATGCTACGGATTTTGGAAGGCCTGGGCTTGCGAAGACGTTTCGCTTTATCTCGTCGCCAACGACGATGCCCGCCGCCAGCTTTTGGATTACGGTGTCGCGCCCGAAAAGATAAAGATCTCAGGTCTGCCGGTCGATCCCAAATTCTGCGAGGTCAATGAATCCGTGGCGCAGGAGGCCCGGAGGGCTTATGGCCTCGACCCCGACAAATTTACTGTATTCGTGAATGCTGGCTGGATCGGTGGCGGAAATATCCCGGCGATCTTTCAGGAACTCGTTCGCGGAGAGTTGGACGTTCAGGCGATATTTCTTGCCGGTAAGAACGAAGAGCTGCGGATCGAAGCTGAGAATATCGCTCGCCAGGCAAAGTTTCCCGTCAAGGTCATCGGCTATTCCGATGATATCGAAAAGCTTATGCATTCGGCCAACGTGATGATCTCAAAGCTCGGCGGCCTCACGACCTTCGAGGCGCTTGCGTGCCGCCTGCCGTTGATCGTTGACGCAACTACGCCGCCGATGCCGCAGGAAGCAGGAACTGTCCGACTTGTCGCCAGCCGCGGGGCAGGACTGTTGCTGGAACGCGCAGCCAACA